>NZ_MJYF01000045.1:0-89932 GCF_001763175.1 Campylobacter sp. BCW_4332
AAAAGATCATACCTTAGTTTAATTAGTTTACTCTCCTACTTGTTAAAAATTTCATCCTGATAATTTTAAAATTATTAGGATGGATGTTTTTAAGGTTGTTAAACTCTTTTTAGATTGCAATCATTCTTTTAAAGTATTTTAAAAACTCAACAAAGATTATAACAATACAATCATTTTAAATTATTTTAATACGATTAAAAAGAAGTGAAGAGGATTGAAGATTAAAAATTAACTTTTTAAAATCCTTGCAAGTTTAAGTAAATTTGAAATCAAAAATTCTTTTTTTACGAGTTTAGAATTGGTTTTAAGCTCGTATTCGCTTTTAAGTAAAAGAGTGAAAATTTCTTTATATTGTTCGATTTTTAAACTAAAGGCTTGAGAGCTTAAATTTTGTCCCACTTGAGGGGGTGGAGTGTAGCCTAAAAGCTCTTTAAAATCAATTTTGCCATTGATTTTAGCATAAAGTGCGATTTTAAATAAACGATAAAAAGAATTATATAAAGAGTTGATTAAAGCAATTTCATTAAAATTATCTAAAATTTTTTCAAGTTCGCTTTTAAAGTCTTGTTTTTTTAAAATTTTCTCAAAAAAGCTTTCAAAACTTCCTGTATTTAAACTATAGCAGTATTGTTCTATGGTTTTTTCATCTACTCTTAAACCACTAAATTTATTAAGCTCACTCGCAGCAAGATACAAGTTTTCATCAAAACTTGTAAAAAGAGTAAATAAAGCATTTTGAGTGATTTCAACCCTTAGTTGTTTTGCTTTTATGCTTAAAAGCTCCACGCCTTCTTTAGCTCCGTTAGCTTTAAAAAATCTTACAAAATGAGGAGAAAAAATTTTTTCTATGTCGCTTTGCTTTGAACTTTCATCATAAAGTTCTAAAAGAAAGAAATTGTTCGCATTGTTTTTGCAAAGTTCGACTAAAATTTTAAGATCTTTTATTGGAATTTTTTTAGAAGTTTTGATTTCTAGTAATTTTTTTTCGCTAAAAAGCGATCCTGTGCTTAAAAAATCACTTGCATGAGTGAAGTTGTATTCTTCAAAAAAAAGCTTTAGAGTTTCATCGGGTTTATATTTTTCTTTTATAAATTCAGCATAAAGTTCGCTTTGAAAATTATCTGCTCCATAAAGAAAGAAAAAATTAGGTATTGAATCTTTAGAAAGTAGGGTTTGAAGCTCTTTTCTATACATTTTCTTCCTTTATAAGTCTTTGGGTGATTTTAGCATAAATTTTTGCCATAACTATATCCGCTTCCATGATTTGCACTTCAACACTTTCTAGTAAATTTACACGCGTATCATAAAGGATTATATCCGCTCCTTTGATTTCATCATCTAGTTTGGCTATGCAAACTCCATCATTTTGCACAACTAAAGCTTTAAATTTTTTGCCTATATTTTTAGCTGCCCATCTAGCAAATTTTCTATCCATAAAATCAAAAGCAACCTTATCCGCCTCTCTTTCAAGCATACTAAGACTCTCGCAAGTGCTTTCTATGTTTAAAAGCAGATAATTAAAAAGTTTTTCATCGTTTTTTTGTTTGGCTTTTAAAAGTCTGTGTAAAATAAGATCAGAATACCTTCTTATAGGGCTTGTAAAATGTGAGTATTTATCAAAACCTAAGCCAAAATGTCCCGCATTTACGCTAGAGTATTCCGCTTTTTTTTGTGCTTTGATGATGAGTTTATCTACTTCTGCTCTTAAATTTAACTCATCGGCTAAAGCTTGTATGTCTCGTATGAGTTCAGGAAGATTGGGCTTAAAATTTACATCGATTCCGAGTTCGCGTAATTCATTTAAAAGTTTATCGATTTTTCTTGTATCAGCACTTAAGTGATTTCTAAAAACGCCTATATCTATGAGTTTTGCTGCGGCTTTATTGGCTAAAAGCATACAATCTTCGATCAAATTATGCGAAGGTGTGTCTTTTTCAAAAACTGTGCTTTTTAGACTTAAATTTTCATCTAAATTCATTCTTAATTCTTCGGTGCGAAATTCAAAGGCATTTTTAAGACGCATTTTGCGTAAATTTTTTGTGATTTCAAAAAGCTCATAAAGCCATGAAAGTTCTTTTAAATCAGGTTTTTGTACCAAAATTTCATCAACTTCATCGTAATTAAAACGGCGTTTTGAGTTGATAATACCTTCAAAAAGTTCTTCTTTGATGACTTTATTTTCATGATCGAGCGTGATTTTAAAACAATACGCTAAGCGATCTAAATGAGGTTTTAAAGAACAGATATTTTCACTTAAAGGACGAGGTAACATAGGTATAGCAATATGTGGAAAATAAATAGAAAATCCACGATTTCTTGCTTCTTTATCTATAGCACTATAAGCATAAACATATTCGCTAACATCAGCAATAGCTACATAAATTTCTCGTTTTTGAGTGTCAAAATAAATCGCATCATCAAAATCTTTTGCATGTATAGGATCTATAGTGCAAAAAGGCAAGGCTCTTAAATCCATGCGATTTTCATACATACTCGCATCAACACTATCGCCGTTTGCTAAGGCTTCTTTGATACAAGCGTCGCTAAATTCGTTATTTTTATTAAAAAGAGCTAAGGAGATTTTTTCATCTATACTTTCATCATCAATATGCCCTAAAACTTCTATGATATTGTTATTTTCATTTTCTATTTTTAAAACTGTTCCTAAAGGTAGTGCTTTTAAGGATTTTTGAGAAGCTTTTAAGGCAGTGCTTAATCCTGTTTTGATATTCATTCCAAGTACGGCTTCACCATACCTTTTGGTGATCACTAAAGAGGTTTCATTGGCTCTTTTTAGAACCAAAATTACCTTTGCACTGGGGCGTTTTTTCTTTAAAGGTAGAAGTTTTACTGCGACTATATCTTTATAGTTTGCACCTTTTAGGTTTTTGTTTTCTATCAAAAGATCTTTTTTGAAACTTTCATCAAAGCATTGTAAAAAACCTGTGCCTTTGCTTGAAATATCAAGTACTCCAAAGGCAAAACCATTGTTAAGATAGTATTTGTTTTTGTGTTCTTTGATGATATGATTAGCTAAAAGCTCTCTTAAAATTTGTTTAAATTCATTGCTTACTTCGTGAGAGCTAATGCCATAACTAAGACTGTTTAAAAATTCTTTCACTTTTGATACTTTATGATTTTTTGTAAAATTCTTACATAAAGTTTATAAAAAAAATATGAAATTTATACTTTAATTGCTATAATAATACCTTTAATTTTTGAATTTTTAAGGAGTGAATATGGCTATTACAGTATATTATGATAAAGATTGTGATTTAAATTTAATCAAATCAAAAAAAGTAGCAATTATAGGCTTTGGCTCTCAAGGACACGCTCATGCGATGAATTTAAGAGATAATGGCGTAAATGTAATTATCGGACTTCGCGAAGGTAGTGTAAGTGCTGTTAAAGCAAAAAATGCTGGTTTTGAAGTAATGAGTGTAAGTGAGGCTTCTAAGACAGCAGATATGATTATGATTTTAGCTCCTGATGAAATTCAAGCAGATATTTTTAATGTCGAAATAAAACCAAATTTAAGTGAAGGTAAGGCTATAGCTTTTGCGCACGGTTTTAATATCCACTATGGTCAAATTGTTGTTCCAAAAGGTGTAGATGTTATTATGATAGCACCTAAAGCACCAGGACATACAGTAAGAAATGAATTTACTTTAGGTGGTGGAACTCCTTGCTTGATAGCTATTCATCAAGATGAAAGTAAAAATGCTAAAAATTTAGCCTTAAGTTATGCGAGTGCGATTGGGGGCGGACGCACAGGTATTATAGAAACAACCTTTAAAGCTGAAACAGAAACAGATCTTTTTGGTGAACAAGCCGTGCTTTGTGGTGGACTTAGTGCTTTGATTCAAGCAGGTTTTGAGACTTTAGTTGAAGCAGGTTATGAACCTGAAATGGCTTATTTTGAGTGTTTGCATGAAATGAAACTCATTGTGGATTTGATTTATCAAGGTGGTATTGCAGATATGCGTTATTCTATCTCAAATACTGCAGAATACGGCGATTACATCACAGGGCCAAAGATTATTACTGAAGAGACTAAAAAAGCGATGAAAGGTGTTTTAAAAGATATACAAAATGGTGTTTTTGCAAAAGATTTTATCTTAGAACGCCGTGCAGGTTTTGCTAGAATGCATGCAGAACGCAAAAATATGAATGATTCTTTGATAGAAAAAACAGGACGCAATTTGCGTGCTATGATGCCTTGGATCAGTGCTAAAAAATTAGTAGATAAAGATAAGAACTAAACATTGTCAAAGAAAAAATTAGTTCAAATTCAGCGTTATTTAATCATAGCTATACTTTTTTTACTTTGTATAGCTTTAGCTTTGGGAATTTTAGTAAAATATCAAAATTCCCAAGATGTTTCTTCTGTTAAGCCGGATTATTTTGTTGATAAACAAGAAGATTTAATTTCATTAAACAAAGATCATTATGAAATTGGTATTTTTCAAGAGAATGAGTTTGATAATAATAAATCTGTAAGTATTTTAGAGCAAAAAATTCAAGAAATTGATGATTTAAATACAAGTTTAAATGAGCAAAATTTAAGCAGCGTGGAGCAGAATTTAAGTTTAGAGCAAAATCAGAGTTTAGAACAAAATTTTATTCCAAAAGATACAAATTTAACCCAAGATCAAAATTTAACTTTTGATGAAGATATTCATTTAAATAAAATTTCTAAAAAACCAAAACTTGCTATTATTATCGATGATATGGCAAATGCAATTCAGGTTAGAGGTTTAAAAGCTTTAAATTTAAAGTTAAATCCTTCTTTTTTTCCGCCAGATAAAAACCATAGCGAAACGCCAAAACTTGCTTTAAAATTTGATTTTTATATGGTGCATTTACCTTTAGCAGCGATTAATTACAATAAACCCGAGCTTGATACTTTAAATCCAAATGATAGCAAAGAAAGAATTTTTAAAAAAATCAAGCAAATTAAAAAAGATTTTAAGGATTTAAGATATATCAATAATCACACAGGAAGTTTATTTACAAGCAATGAAGAAGCTATGAGAAAGCTTTACGAGGCTTTAAAAAATCAAAATATATTTTTTGTAGATTCTAAAACTATAGGAAATTCTAAGGCAAATAAAATCGCTAAAGAACTCAGTATGCCTTATATACAAAGAGATGTGTTTTTGGATAATGAAGATGATGTTAATTATGTTAAAAAACAACTTGAAAGTGCAGTAAAACTTGCACAAAAAAAAGGTTTTGTTATAGCCATAGGACATCCTAGGAAAAATACTTTTAAAGCTTTAGAGCAAAGTAAGGATTTGTTAAAAGGCGTTGATCTTGTGTATTTGAGTGAAATTTATGGCAAGTGAAATTTTGCCTGATGAATTTTTGAAACTTTTTAAAGATTTAAAAAAGCCTCCTAAAAAATTACACTACAAAGGAAATTTATCTTTATTAAGACAAGATAAAATCGCTATTATAGGTTCAAGGCGTATGAGTGTTTATACGAAAAATTGTGTTTTTTCCTTAGCGAGTATGCTTAAAAATACCCATCTTTGCGTGGTAAGTGGCGGTGCTTTAGGTGTGGATATCACTGCAAGTATGGCAGCTATGCCAAATACTATAGGTATTTTTGCTAATGGTTTGGAACAAATTTACCCAAGAACTAATGAAAAAATCATTAAACAAATTTATGAAAATGCTTTAGCTTTAAGCGAATACGAAGATGATTATTTGCCAAAAAATTATGACTTTTTACTAAGAAACCGTTTGGTTATTGCTTTAAGTAAGGCTGTTGTGGTTGCACAAGCAGATATAAAAAGTGGTTCTATGCAAAGTGCAAGGCTTGCTTTAGAGCTTAATAAGCCTTTATATGTTTTACCGCAAAGACTAGGAGAAAGCACAGGGTCTAATTTGCTTTTAAAGGAAAATAAAGCAAAGTTAATCTGTGATTTTAAAGAATTTGTAAGTGAGTTTGCAAATATAGATATAAATCAAGATGAATTTTTAGAGTTTTGTAAAAAAGGTGTGAGTGTTGATGAGGCTTTAAAAATTTATGGACAAAAAGTTTATGAATACGAACTTGAAGGAAAAATTTCCATAGAAGGGCTTTTTATAAGGGTTTTAGTATGAGAGCTTTGGCTTTAGATGTAGGTTTAAAACGCATAGGTGTAGCACTTTGCGTAGATAAAAAGATCGCTTTGCCTTTAGATGCAGTTTTAAGAAAAAATCGCAATCAAGCCGCTAATGAAATTAAAAATTTACTTAAAATACATGAAATTTCTTTACTCATTGTAGGTATTCCTAAGGGTGGGTCAAGTGAAGAAGAAATGACAAGACGCATTAAGCATTTTGTTTCTTTGCTTGAATTTGATAAAGAAATTTGCTTTGTAGATGAAAGCGGAACAAGTAAAGAAGCTTTAGGATACGGCATAGCAAATACACACAAAAAAGATGGTAAATTAGACTCTTTGGCTGCTTTTATCATGATAAAGGATTATTTTGCTCTCTAGAATAGAAAAACTTTATACCAAAGATGAAATGCAAAATATTTTATCTTCTTTTACTCAAGAAAAAAATGTTTGCGTATTTGCAAATACTTTAAAAATTAGCACTGAAGAATTAGAAAAAGAATTTTTAAAACAAAATTTAAAATTTAAAAAGATCAATGCTTATTGTTATTTGTTTGACGCCAAAGATAAAGCCATCTTAAGTTCTATGAAAGTTTTTAATGAAGCGTACTTTTATATGCAAAATTATTCTTCTTATTTGTGTGCTTTAAATTTAGAAGTTAAAGCAGGGCAAAGTGTTCTTGATATGTGTGCAGCTCCGGGTGGTAAAAGTATCAATTTTGCAAATTTTATGCAAAATACAGGTTATTTAGCTTGCAATGAGATGAGTAGGGATAGATTTTTTATTTTGCAAAAAAATCTTAAAAATTACGGCGTGAATGCTAAAGTTTTTATGAAAGATGGTAAAAATATAGGCAATTTATGTCCTTTAAAATTTGATAAAATTTTACTTGATGCACCTTGTTCAACTTTTGCTAAAATAGGTTTTGATTTGGAAAAAAGTTATAAAGAAATCAAAAATATTGCAAAAACTCAAAAAAAACTTCTACATTCTGCTTTAAAGGCATTAAAAATAGGCGGAGAGCTTGTATATAGTACTTGCACCTTTACCAAAGAAGAAAATGAAGAAGTGATAGAGAATGCTTTAAAAAGCGAGTTTAAATTAGAGCTTTTAGATATTGATTTGGAAAATGTTGAGGCTAAAGCAGGGCAAAGTGAAGAATTTGCTGAAATTTCAAAATGCAGACGGATTTTACCAAGCTTAGACTATGATGGATTTTTTATAGCTAAGCTTAGGAAATTATGTTAATTGATAAAATTATTCACATTTAAATACAAATTCATAAAAAAACTTAAAAAACAATAAATAATTTTTTCTTTATTTTAAAGCTTAAAGTTCTATTTTTAAGTACTTTGAAAAGAAAATCACAGCGTGAAAAGGCTGTGAATAAAGTTGAAATTTTTTTAACCTTAAAAAGATGAAATTAGTCTGATTGTATTTTTTGCAGTTTTGGAGCTATTACAGCTTGACAATATCCTTGATTGGGATTATTTATAAAATAATGTTGATGATAGTTTTCAGCTTTGTAGTAAGTTTGCAATCTTGAAATTTTAGTAACTATTTTTTTGCTAAATATTTTTTGCTGTTCTTCGATGAAATTTTGAGCTAAAATTTTATCTTCTTCATTTTCGTAAAAGATTATTGAGCGATATTGTATACCAATATCTCCACCTTGTTTATCTATACTTGTTGGATCATGAATTTTAAAAAAGAGTGTTAAGATTTCAAGAAGAGAGATTTGTTTTTCATCGTAATTTATTTTGACAACTTCTATGTTACCATCACCATTACACACGCTTTCATAGCTAGGATTTGGATTTCCTCCGCTATATCCAACTTCAGTATCGATTACACCTTTTAGGCGTTCAAATACGGCTTCAACACACCAAAAACAACCACCACCTAAAACGATATTTTTCATTGCGAGTTTTCCTTGAGTTTAGCCCTTTGAAGGGCTAGGATTATTTGTAGTTTTTGATTGCTTTTTCTAAAATTTCAATTGCAGCTTTTTCATCTTTAAAATCTTGTACTTTAACCCATTTATTTGGTTCTAAAATTTTATAAGTTTCAAAGAAATTTTTGATTTTATTTAAAGTTGCTTGTGGCAAATCTGTGTAAGTTTTTATATTATCATATCTTGCATCTATTTTTGAATTTGGAACCGCAAGAAGTTTTTCATCCATTCCGCTTTCATCTTCCATGATTAAAACACCGATTAAGCGGCAAGGAATCACGGCTCCAGCTTGGATAGGATATTCATTAAGCACTAAAATATCCACAGGATCACCATCATCAGCCAAAGTATTGGCAATAAAACCATAGTTTGCTGGGTAAAACATCGCACTAGCCATAACGCGATCTACTATGATAGCACCACTATCTTTATCGATTTCATATTTTATGTTTGAGCCGTATGGAATTTCGATTACGGCATTGATTTTATTTGGAATATCTCCGATTTTGATTTTGCTTAAATCCATTTTTTCTCCTTATATACTTTGAATTTTTTTAATCAGTTCTTTCATGTCTGCAACGATAGGTTCGATAGTGCGTTCCCCATCGATAATAAAATGAAGTTTTTTCTTTTGATAAAAATCTAAAATTTCATTTAAAGGTTCTGTATAAACTTTCATTCTATTGTAAAATACTTCTTCATTATCATCTGCACCACGATTTCTGCCTAAAACTCTTTCTTTGGCAACTTCTTCGCTTACTCTTACTTCTATGACACCTTTAAGACAAATTTCATTTTGCTCACTTAAAACCTTGTCAAATTCCATCATTTGTTCTACGCTTCTTGGATAGCCATCGATGATGATAGTTTTAGTTGGAGCAGCTTTTAGTGCGCAAACTATAGTATTTACAACAACATCTAAAGGAACAAGATTGCCTTTGGATATAAAACTATCTATAGTTTTTCCAAGTTCACTCCCGCTTGCTACTTCAGCTCTTAAAAGATCGCCTGTTGAATAGTGTGTGATATTTGTCGCATCTGCTTGTGCGATTAAACTAGCATCGGTAGTTTTTCCACTACCTGGTGCACCTATGATTAAAAACAATTCTTTCATTTTATATTCTCCCTTAATTTGATTCCTAATTCTCTCATTGCTTCATTGTTAGCAGGTGATGGTGCATCTGTCATTAAGCATTGCGCTCTTTGGGTTTTTGGAAAGGCTATAACCTCTCTTATGCTGTTTGCTCCTGTAACTAGCATGATGAGTCTATCAAGTCCTATAGCAATACCTCCATGTGGTGGAGCACCAAAACTTAAAGCATCAAGCAAGAAACCAAATTTTTCTTTTTGTTGTTCTTCATCTATATTTAAAAGTTTAAATACTTTTTGCTGAATATCGTTTTTATGGATTCTTATACTACCTCCACCTAGCTCAACGCCGTTTAGTACTACATCATAAGCGATAGATGAAATTTCTTCTAAATCAGCTTCATTGATATTTTTTGGCATAGTAAAAGGATGGTGCATCGCAGAATAACTTCCGTCATCATTTTGCTCAAACATAGGAAAATCAACAACCCATAAGAATTCTAAGGCATTTGGATCTATAAGATTTAACTCGTTGGCTAAGAAAATTCTAAATCTTCCCATATAATCAAGCACGGTTTTTTTAGCTCCTGCACCGAAAAATACCACATCTCCTACTTCAAGCTCACAGCGTTTGCTTAGCTCATTTAAATCTTCTTCGCTAAAGAATTTGCAAAGTGGACCTTTAAGCCCATCTTCTTTAACTTGTATAAAAGCTAAGCCTTGGGCACCAAATTTACGCACAAATTCTTCAAATCTTTGCATTTGTCTTTTTGAAAAAATAGTATCGCCTTTTGGAACACGTATGGCTTTGATGCGATTTTTCTTTGTATCTTTGGCAATATTTGCAAAAATTTCATTATTTGACTTAGCAAAAATATCAATCACATCAATAAATTTAAGATCAAATCTTAAATCTGGCTTATCAGAGCCATAATTCTCCATAGCGTCTTTGTATTGCATTTGCCTAAAAGGGGTTTGAATTTCTTTGCCGCAAGCTTTGAAAATATCTTTTAAAAAAGTTTCGGCTACATTGATCACATCTTTTTGTTCACAAAAACTCATTTCAACATCAATTTGTGTGAATTCAGGTTGGCGATCAGCTCTTAAATCTTCGTCTCTAAAACATTTTGCGATTTGAAAATAACGATCAAAACCGCTACACATTAAAAGTTGTTTGAAAAGCTGAGGGCTTTGCGGAAGAGCATAAAATTCACCCTGATGCACACGAGAAGGCACGAGATAATCTCTTGCGCCTTCAGGAGTAGCTTTGGTAAGAATAGGGGTTTCAACTTCTAAAAATCCCATATTTGCCAAAGAATTTCTAGCTGCTATACAAGCTTTAGAACGCAGGGCAAAATTTTCATAAAGTTTAGGATTTCTTAAATCTAAAAAGCGATATTTTAAACGTAATTCTTCATTTACACTTTCATCAGCGATAGCAAAAGGAGGCACGGCACTTTCATTTTCTATGGTAAGTTTAGAAACAACTACTTCGATTTCTCCTGTTTTTAATTTAGGATTTACAAGTCCTTCGCCACGCGGACGAATAGCACCTTCTGCAATAAGTACAAATTCATTTCTTGCATTGGAAGCAATTTCATGAGCTTCTTTACTATCATTTGGATCGCAAACAAGTTGGATAATACCACTTCTATCTCTTAAATCTATAAAAATAACTCCACCATGATCGCGGTAGCTATTTACCCAACCGCAAAGTTTAACGCTTTGACCAACATGGGAAATTCCCAAGTCTGTATTATAATGACTTCGCAAATTTATTCCTTGAAAAAGATTTTTTAAGATAATGAGCAAAATTATAGTATTTTTATTCTTTTGCTTTGCTAAGATTTGATATAATTTTTTATGCAAAATAAAATAGATCATAAAAATATTAAAAAAATTGGACTTGTTACACGACCCAATGTGAGTTTAGATAAGGAAATTTTAAAACTTCAATCGATTTTATCTATATATAAAGTTGAACTTGTATTGTTTAAAGAAAGTTCTGAAATTTTAGATTTGCCAAAGTATGGATTGGATGATTTGTTTAAAATATCCGATTTTGTTATTTCTTTAGGTGGAGATGGAACTTTGATTTCTTTATGCCGTAAAGCTTGTGAATATGATAAAGCAGTTTTAGGAATTCATGCTGGGCATTTAGGTTTTTTAACAGATTTTAAAGTTGATGAAGCTGAAAATTTTTTTCAAGCTTTTTTTCAAGGAGAATTTAGAATAGAAAAGCCTTATTTGTTAAGTGTTTTTTTAGAAGATAAGCAAGGAAAAATTTTAGAAAAATTGGCTTTTAATGATGTGGTTATTAGTAAAAATAATCAAGCTTCTATGGCTCATATAGAAGTTTTTAGAAAAGAAAAGAAATTTAATGAATATTTTGGAGATGGGCTTATTGTTGCAACTCCTGCGGGTTCAACAGCTTATAATTTAAGTGCAAATGGGCCCATAGTTTATACTTTAGCTCAAGCTTTTATCTTAACTCCTGTTTGTTCTCATTCTTTGACACAACGCCCTATTGTCTTGCCAAAAGGTTTTGAAATAGAGATTATGGCAAAGGATTGCATACTTTGCATTGATGGGCAAGAAAATTATAAAATGAATAATTTTAAAAGTATAAAAGTGGGTTTAAGTAATAAAAATGTGGCTTTAATTCACCCAAAAAATAGAGATTATTTTCAAATTTTAAAAGAAAAATTACACTGGGGAAATTGATGATAAATAGAATTTTTATGAAAGAAAATCTTGGTTTTAAAAAGGCTGAGCTTGAAATTTCTAAAGGACTTACCGTTTTTACAGGGTTAAGTGGAGCTGGAAAATCGGTCTTGTTTAAAGGAATTTTATCCGCATTTTCTTTGAGTGAAAGTGAGGCTAAAATTGTTGAAATAGAACTAGATGATAAATTAGATTTAGAAAGTTTTGGCATAGAAAGCGAAGAGGAGAATGTTTTTAAGCTTTTAAAAGAAAAAAACACAAAATATTTTATTAACAATCAAAGCATAGCGAAAAAAAGTTTGCAAAATTTAAGTAAAACTTTTATTAAGTATTTAAGCGCAAAGGAAAATAACGAATTTGGAAATGAAAAATTTTTAAATCTCTTAGATGCCTTGGAAATGCAAGAAAATACAAATTTTGTTTCCTTTTTGGAAGATTTTAAAAAAGATTTTAATGCTTATAGTCAAATTTCTAATGAGCTTAATGCAATTTTAGAAGAAGAAAAAAAAGTAGAAGAATTAAAAGAATTAGCTAGAGTGCAAATTGAAAAAATTTCAAGCATTAATCCTAAAATAGGCGAGTATGAAGAGCTTTTAATACTTAAAAAGAAGCTTTCTAAAAAAGATAAATTAGAAGAAGCTTGGAGTAAGGCAGAGCGTATTTTTGAGCTTGAAAAAGTTGTTATTGAAGCTTTAAATTTAAGCGAAGTTGATGCGAGTTTTTTTAGTGAATGTTTAAATGAATTGCGTGTGATTTGTGAAAATCAAAAAATGGAAGATTTGGATTTTGATGTGGAGACACTTTTAGATCGCATTGAAAATTTATCCTATCTCATCAAGCGTTATGAAAGCATAGAAAATGCTTTAGAAGTTTTAAAACAAAAAAAACATGAACTAGAACATTATGAAAATTTAAGTTTTGAAAAAAAAGAACTTGAAAAAAAATTTCAAGAATCAAAACAAAAATTAGAAGAAAAAGCACAAATTTTAACTCAAACAAGAAAGAAAAACCTTAAAAAATTAGAAAAATGTTTAAATAATTATCTTAAAGAACTTTATATGAAAGATGCAAGTTTGACGCTTAAAGAAAGTGGAAAAATTTCAATTTTAGGCAAAGATGAGATAATGCTAGATATTAATTTAGCTCATTTAAAAAATTTAAGTTCAGGTGAATTAAATCGCTTAAGACTTGCTTTTATAGCTACAGAATGTAAAATTTTAAATGCAGGTAAAGGGATATTATTTTTAGATGAAATCGATGCAAATTTAAGTGGAAAAGAGGCTATGAGTATAGCTAAGGTTTTAGAGGAGCTTTCTAAGTTTTATCAAATTTTTGCTATTTCTCATTTACCCCAACTTTCCTCTAAGGCACATAATCATTTTTTAGTTGAAAAAAATGGCGAAGAAAGTAAGGTAAAAAAGCTTGATCAAAAAGAAAGAATTAAAGAGCTTGCTAGGATGGTAAGTGGAGAGCTTGTTAGTGATGAAGCAATCGAATTTGCTAAGACCTTGTTTAAGAATTAAGCGGATTTTTTATTTTACTATGTTAAAATATATAACTATAAAATTTCCTTTCTTTTGAAATAAATATATTAAAAATTTTAGATATAAAGGTATTTTACACACTATGAATAAGAAAATTTTAATTATTGATGATAATAAAATGCTCGGCAAACTTTTAGCTAAAAAAATTCAAATGACTTTAGATTATGAGGTAGATATTGCTTTTGGTTTTGCTGAAGCCAAGGAGTTAATGAACAATAATTATTTTTTAGCTTTTGTAGATTTATGTTTACCGGATGCCCCAAATGGTGAAGTTGTGGATTATGTTATAGAAAAGAAAATTCCTGCTATTGTTCTTACGGCTAGTGGTGATAAGGCTACTAAAGAAAAATTTATGGATAAAGATATATTAGATTATATTTTTAAAGAAAGTGAAACTTGCATTGATGAGATTATTAGTTCTATTATAAAACTTAATCAATATGCAAAAACTAAAGTGATTTTAGCTATGAGCAAGCTACCTGAACGTAATGAAATTAAAAAAATACTTACTCAAAGACAATTTAATGTTTTAGCTGCAGCTCATGGTGAAGAAGCAATGAGTTATTTAAATGATAATAATGATGTTAAGCTTATTATAGCAGATGTCAATATGCCAGTAATTAGTGGTTTTGAGCTTTTAACTCAAGTAAGAGAGCGTTTTAGTGATGATGAATTAGGTGTGATTCTTTTGGGGGATCATAATGATTCATTTGAAGCGAATTCTTTTAAAAATGGAGTTAATGAGTATTTGTTCAAGCCTTTAAGCAAAGAAAGCTTTAATTGCCGCTTAGATCGTTGTTTATCTTATATGGATGATAAAAAATTTTTAAGCACTTATAATGTTTTAGATCCTGTATCTGGGGTTAAAAATTATAATGCCTTAATCGATGGAATAGATGATTATTTTAATGAAATAGCGACAAAAGACGAGGAATTTGCTTTTGCTTTCTTAGATATAGATAATCTTCAAATGATTAACGATGAATACGGCCGTGAAGTTGGTGATGAAGTAATTAAAATCTGCGCTAATGAAATAGTTAATGAAACTAAAGGAAGAGATCTTGTAGGTAGATATAGTGCAGAAAAAATTTGTATTTTACTTAAAAATATATCCCAAGAAAGAGCGATTAAAATCTTTTCTCGTATACGAGTAAATATAAAAAAGGCTGGTGTTTTGGTTAATTTAGATGAAATCTTTTTTACAGCTTCTATAGGCGTGGTTTTTGGAAAAAGTGGAGATAAGATTGATTCTTTGGTTGATAAAGCAAGTAAAATATTGTCTCAAGCAAAAGATAATGGCAAGGATAGAGTTGAAGTATGTTCTTAAATCTTGATTTTCAAGATGGTTTAAGGATTGTTGATACGCATTGCCATCTAGACAGTGAAGCATTTAAAGATGATTTAGATGAAACTTTAAATCGTGCTTTTAAAAATGGTATAGAGAAAATCATCATACCTGGTGCTGATATAAAAGATTTGCCCTATGCAGCTACAATTGCTCATAAATATAAAAATATTTTTTTTGCAGCAGGGGTGCATCCTTATGAAATTGATAATTATGATGAGAAAATTTTAAGGCAGTATTTATGCGATGAAAAGTGTGTAGCTGTAGGTGAATGTGGGCTTGATTATTTTCGTTTTAAAAGTGATCTTGCTGAAGAAATTCAAAAAGAAAAAGAAAATCAAAAAAAGATTTTTATCGCACAGCTTGAACTTGCTATTGAATTTAAAAAACCTGTTATCATTCACTCAAGAGAAGCAAATCATGATACTTATGAGATTTTACATGGGTATTCTAAGGATCTTGTAGGAGGAGTTTTACACTGCTTTAATGCAAGCGAACATTTGCTAACTCTTTTTGAAGATGGATTTTATTTTGGTATTGGAGGAGTTTTAACTTTTAAAAATGCTAAGAAATTAGTTGAAATTTTACCTAAAATTCCAAAAGATAGACTGCTACTTGAAACTGATGCTCCATATCTTACTCCAGAGCCTTATCGCGGTAAAAGAAATGAACCTTTGTTAACTCAATTTGTAGCAAACAAAATGTGTGAAGTATTGAATTTATCAAGAAAAGAGCTTCTAGAAATTTGTTTTAATAATTCTGAAAAATTATTTTTTAAAGGTTATTGATGAAAAAAATTTTATTGTGTTTTTTAATATGTTTTAATTTTCTTTTTGCACAAATTAATACTCCTGAATTTTATGAAAGACAAATGAATGTTTTAAGAAATTTAGATATTAATCCAAGTTTTATTAGTGATTTGATTTTCGTGCAAACTCAACAAGATATAAAATCAAAACACGCTCAAACTTTAATAGATAGTATGCAAAATTTTTCAAAAGTTACTCCTATGATAAGAAAAATTTTAGCCCAGCAGGAAGTTCCTGATGAGATTTTGTATCTAGCTATGGTTGAATCAGGCTTGAAAACTCATAGCGTTTCTAATGCCAAGGCTGTAGGGGTTTGGCAATTTATGCAACCAACAGCTAGAAATTTGGGTTTAAGAATTGATGCTTATGTTGATGAAAGGCGTGATCCGGTCAAGTCAACTTATGCCGCTACAAATTATTTAAAAGAGTTAAAAGAAGAATTTGGCAAATGGTATTTAGCGCTTTTAGCTTATAATTGCGGAAATGGTAAACTAAGACAAGCTATCAAACAAGCAGGAAGTGATGATTTAAGTGTTTTATTGAACCCTGATAAGAAATATCTTTCTTTAGAAACTAGAAATTTTATAAGAAAAATTTTAACGCTTGCTTTTTTAGCCAATGATAGGGATTTTTTACTAGATAAAGATGCGTCTTTAATGAATTATGCTTTAAGCAACGAATTCGCAAAAGTTGATGTGCCTTCTTCTGCATCTTTAAAAGAAATAGCTAAAAATTTAAATATGGATCTTGCAACTTTTAAGAAATATAATCCACAATTTAAACATAATTTTACGCCTCCTGGTAAAGGGTATTATATGTATATACCACTTAATAAAGTAGCATTTTTTGATAAAAATTTTAAAGCAGAAAAACTTGCGAAGGTTGATACAACTATACCTATGACAAGAACTTATATTGTTAAGTCTGGTGACTCTTTATATAAAATAGCAAAAAATTATAATATAAGTGTTGATGAAATTCGAGAATTCAATAAAATAGCAAAAAATCATCTTAGCATTAATCAAAAATTAATTATACCAATCAAGGAGAATAAAAATGCGAATAAAAACAATTACACTAAAGTTGTCAGCCGTTAGTTTGGGGGCTTTATTTTTTAGTGGTTGTTTAGGCACTAGTTTTTTTTCTAGCTTGGATAATGCTCAAGTGTATTATCCTTCAAATGATTTTAAAAGTAGTCCTAGTTCTTCAGGGACTAAAGGAACGATGAAGCCTTATACTATCAACGGCAAAACTTATTATCCTACTGTTGTAGCAGTAGGCGAAACTGCTGATGGTATTGCGAGTTGGTATGGGCCAGGCTTTCACGGCAAGAAAACTTCTAATGGTGAAACCTATAATCAAAATGCTTTAACCGCAGCTCATAAAACTTTACCTATGAATACCATCTTAAAAGTAACCAATCTAAATAACAATCGTCAAGTTACCGTTCGTGTAAATGATAGAGGTCCTTTTGTGAATAATCGTATTATAGATTTATCAAAAGGAGCTGCCAGTCAAATTGATATGATTGCTTCAGGAACAGCTCCAGTAAGGCTTGAGGTTATAGGGTTTGGATCAAGTAATTCGGGTAATAATATTGTACATTCTAATGTAAACTATGGAAATAGTGGAGAGATTGCAAATAATGGACAAATTTATGAAGGTGGAAATTTCATGGTTCAAATTGGAGCCTTTAAAAACCCAGCTGGAGCACAAACGATAGCAGCAAGATATAAAACTTATAGAACTTATAGCTCTACTATACGCACAAGCTCAGTGGATGGATTAAATCGCGTTTTCTTAACAGGCTTTAGAAGTGAAGATGAAGCAAGGGATTTTGCTGCAAGTGGTGCATTTGCAGGTGCATTTGTTGTAAGAGAGTAGAAATTATGACAGAATTGATTTTTTTGGATGTAGATGGCTGTTTAACTGATGGGAAGATTATTTATACTTCTAATGGAGAATTTATTAAAGAATTTGATGTAAAAGATGGAGCGGCTATCGAGGCTTGGCTAAAGCTTGGTAAAAAAATTGCTATTATTACAGGTAGAAATTGTCCTTGTGTTGAAAAAAGAGCTAAAGATTTAAAAATAGAAATTTTATATCAAGGCATCAAGGATAAGTTAGCTTGTGCAAAAGAAATTTTACAAAAACTTAATTTAGATTTTTCTCAGTGTGCGGCTATTGGGGATTATTTTAACGATAAGGCTTTGCTTGAAAGCGTAGGACTTAGTTTTAAGCCAAAAGATGGTCATAAAGATTTAAATGTAGACATAGTGCTTAGCAAAAAAGGTGGTAAGGCTGCTGTAGCACAGATGATAGAAATTTTAGTAGAAAAAAATCATCTAAAAGAAGAATGGAATAGGCTTTGGCTATAAAAATTTTTGGAATTTTAATTGCTCTTTTTACAATTACTTTTACGATTTTAAGTTTGCAAGATCCGTATTCTTTAAATTTGCAAACTAATGCTTTAAATTTTAAAAATATTGAGGCTAAAAATTTGAAAGCTTATGAGAGTAATGCTAGTACAATTAAGGCATATTATAAGGCAAATTCTTGGGTGAGATATGCAGATAGAGATGAATTTAATGATTTTATTACTTTAAATTTAGATTTTAATCTTAGTGCGAATCGTTTAGAGTTTTTCAATAAAGATATGAACAAGGTTTTGTTTGAAGGAAATGTTACTTATATAGGTGCTAATAATGTCAAAATTATTTCTCAAGAGGTAGAATACCAACCTAAGGATAAAATTTTACACACAAATACTAATTTTAAAGCTCTGATCAATGGAAGTATTATTAATGGAAATACTTTAAACTATGATACAAAAAACAAAATTTTAAATATCCAAGGAGTAAATGCGTGGTTGCAAGACAAATAATTTTATTGTTAGCTTGTGTAAGTGTAACTTGGGCAACTCAAATTGAAGTAAAAGCTTTAAATTTTTACTCAGATGAAAATAAGGGTGAAAGTATTCTTAGTGGAAATGTAGAAGTAATTAGGGGTGATGATATTTTAAATTCTGAAAAATTGATTATTTATACGGATAAAAATCGCAAACCTATTCGTTATGAAGCAATGCAAAATGCTACGTTTAAGATTGTTTTAAAGGGTAAAACTTATAAAGGTAGTGGAGATAAATTTATTTATAATGTTATTAAAGATACTTACGAGATTAATGGTCATGCTTATATAAATGAGCTTGGAAGTAATCAAAAACTTTTTGGTGATAAAATAATAGTCGATAGAAAAGCTAATATTTATCGAGTGGAGAGTAAGGATCAAAAACCTGCTCGTTTTGTGTTTGATCTTAAAGACAAATGATAATTAGTGCTAAATTTATCACTTCTTTAGTGAAATTTGATGAGAAATTGAGCTCAAATTTTAGCGAAGTAGCATTTTTGGGGCGTTCCAATGTCGGAAAAAGTTCTTTAATCAATTCTTTGTGTAAACAAAAAAATTTAGCCAAAAGTTCGGCAACTCCTGGAAAAACTCAGCTTATAAATTTTTTCGAAGTAACTTGCAAAAGAAATGAAGAAAAATTTAATATCAATTTTATCGATTTGCCAGGGTTTGGTTATGCAAAGGTTTCTAAAAATTTAAAAGCAATATGGAATCAAAACTTAGATGAATTTTTAAAATTAAGAACCTCGATAAAGTTATTTATACATTTAATCGACTCAAGACATACTCATTTGGAGATCGATGTAAATTTAAATGACTATTTGAAAAGATTTTTACGACCTGATCAAAAAATTTTAAAAGTTTTTACCAAATGCGATAAATTAAATCAAAGTGAAAAAGCTAAGTTAAAAAATGAATTTAAAGACTCTATTTTAGTTTCAAATTTGAATAAATTTGGCCTTGATTCTTTAGAAGATATTATTATCAATCAAACTTTAGGTCTTGATAAATGAGAAGAAATTTAAGTGCTTATAAAGCAAAATTTAATGGAGCTTATGTCTTTTTAGGATTTTTTTTTCTAATCTATCAGATTCTTGGTTCGACTTTTATATATGCTCCGTTACTTTATGGGATTTTTTTCTGTTATATGTTTTGCTTACTAGAAGAGAGAGAAAGAACTTTTTCAAAGCTTGATTTTAGATGGTATTTTTCTTTATTTTTTTTATTTTTTACTGATATAACTTATAATTTTTTTATTTTTTCATCTTGGTTGGCATTTTTTATTTTTTATTATCTTTGTGCAGATTGGATTAAGACAAATTTAAAAATTGGTAAATTTATCCCTGTTGTTTTTGTGCTTTGTGCTTACGGCATTATTTTGTTTTTGGATATGATATTGTCTTATATTGGAGATGAAAAAATTAAAATTTTAGGATGGGCGTATATTGTTTCAGTTTTTATAGAATGTTGTTTAGCTTATGTGTTTTTTAAAGGTAAAATTTAAATGAGAATGCGTTTAGTTGTTGGATTTATACTATTGTTTTTTATATTTTTATTAAGTCGTGTGTATTATTTGAGTATAAAATCAAATGTATATTATGAAGAACTTGCTAAACAAAATGCCATAAAAACTGAATTTTTAGCACCTGTTAGGGGTCAAATTACAGATAGAAATGGAACTTTATTGGCTATTAATGATTTGGGTTTTAGTATTTCTATTAAACCTTATTTAAGTATTAAAAAGTCAAATAAAGGAATTCTAGATAAAGAACTATCTGAACTTGCAAATTTATTTCCTGATTTAAATGCTAGTAAATTAGCAGAAATTTATAAGAGAAATGATTCTTACTATAATCAAGATTTTATTAAAGTTGTAGATTTTATACCTTACGATGAGATTATTCCGCATTATTCAGAGTTAAATCTTAATAAAACAATAAAAATAGATCCTGTTGTAAAAAGAAAATATCCTTTTGGAAAATTGGCTTCGCATATTATTGGGTATGTAGGTAAGGCAAATTTGCAAGATGTTCAAGAAAATGAAATAGCAAAACTTTCTAACTATACGGGAAAAAGCGGTATAGAACGCTATTATAATGATATTTTACAAGGAGAAAAAGGAACTAGGGTTTATAAGGTTAATGCCTTAAATCAAGAAGTAGAACAGCTTTCTTACACTCCTGCTATGTCTAATGATATAGAACTTACGATAGATATAGAGCTTCAGTCTTATTTAACTTCATTGTTTGAAGGGAATGCTGGAGCTGCTATAATTATGAATGTAAATGATGGATCTATTTTAGCTGCAGGGAGTTTCCCTGAATATGATCTTAATCCTTTTGTAACAGGGATCTCTTTTAAGGATTGGGACGAGCTTTCAAATAGTCTTGATCATCCTTTTACAAATAAACTTATAAATGGATATTATCCTCCAGGTTCTGTTGTAAAAATGGGAGTAGGGCTTTCTTTTTTAAATTCTAAAAATATTAGCCCGTCGACTCAATATGTTTGCAATGGAAGCATTGAGCTTGGAGGTAGGTTTTTTAGATGTTGGAATCGATCAGGCCATGGACCTGTGGATTTAAAACATGCGATAAAATATAGTTGTGATGTTTATTTTTATAATGGCAGTTTGCAAGTTGGAATCGATCAAATAAGTGAAACTTTATCTCGCATTGGCTTTGGAGCGAAAACAGGGGTAGATTTACCTAGTGAATTTGTAGGGACTTTACCAAGCAAAGAATGGAAGATGCAAAGATATAGACAATCTTGGTTTCAAGGTGATACTTTAAATACAGCTATAGGTCAAGGTAATTTTCTTGCAACACCTATGCAAATTGCTAGATATACAGCTCAAATCGCAAAAGGTGGAGAGGTTATACCTCATTTTTTAAAAAGTATAGAAAATAATAATACAACTATAGAAAATCAAATGGATGAAAATAAAAAAGAAATTTTTACTTTATTTGAAAAGAGTCAATTGCCTTATATAAGAGATGCAATGTATGCTGTTGCTAATGAGCAAGGAGGAACCTCTTATCGTTATTTGCATAATCTTGATGTGAAAGTTGCAGCAAAAACAGGAACTGCTCAGGTTGTGGGATTTTCACAAACAGATAAAAATAGGGTCGATGAAAAACAATTTGAGTATTATACTAGATCTCATGCGTGGCTTACTTCTTATGCTCCTTATTCTAAGCCAAAATATGTAGTTACCGTTCTTTTGGAACATGGTGGGAGAAATATTACTTCAGGGGTAACTGTAGCTAAAATTTATCAAAAAATGATTGAACTTGGATATTTTAAATAATTTTTAGTTGTAAATTGAGTTTTTCAAAAAAACTTTTTTAGCAATTGGTTTAAAAATCTTGTATTAAACAAATTATAAGTTTAATACAAGGAAAATTTATCTATGTTAACAAAAGTATCTTAAAAGATGGCTTTTGTTCTTTTTTCAAGCCAAACTAGAGCTTTTGGATAATCATCTAGCTTAGGAGAAAGTTTTTCAAATACTTCTTTGTGGTAATTGTTTAACCATTCTTTTTCTTTTTCATCTAACATTTTTATATCAATACAAGATATTTCAAAAGGACAAAGAGTAACAGGTTTAAAGTATAAAAACTCTCCAAAATCTTTATTTTTAGGATTTTCTACTTTGGTATGAATAACTAAATTTTCAAGTCTTATACCCCATTTACCTACTTTATAAATACCTGGCTCTATGGAGGTTAGCATACCTTCTTTGGCTTTTGTTTTTTCAAGCACAGGGGATAGATAAGATAAAACTTGTGGACCTTCATGGACATTTAAAAAATATCCCACGCCATGTCCTGTGCCGTGTATATAGTCAATTTGTTCTTTCCATAAAGGTGCGCGTGTGATTGCATCAAGTAAGGGCATAGCTATATCTTTTGGAAAAATTGCACTGGAAATGGCAATATGTGCTTTTAAAACCAAGGTATAGTCATGAATTTGTTCTGCATTAGCCTTTCCTATTGGTACAACGCGTGTAATATCTGTTGTACCGTTTTTATATTGTCCACCAGAATCAATAAGTAAAAGCCCATCTTTTTTAAGATAAGCAAAACTCTCTTTTGTGGCTTTATAATGTGGATATGCTGCGTTTTCGTTAAAGCCTGCTATAGTGGCAAAACTATCACTTATATAGTACTTGCTTTGTGCTCTAAATTCGCTTGCTTTAGCATCTATGTCTAATTCGCTTATTAATTCTTTATTTTCTATCGCTTCTTCAAGCCAGGCAAAAAATTTACATAAAGCCACTCCATCTTCTATCATAGCATCTTGTATATGCGCTATTTCTTTTGTATTTTTAGCTGCTTTTAAGTGAGTGCTTGGATTAATTTCTTGAATGATTTTTACGCTTTTATCTAAAGAATTTATGAGTAAAGCGGTCATTTTTGAAGGCTCAATAAGCAAATTTGTATTTGCAAGTTTTTCAAGCTCCATGATGATTTCATCATAATTTTTAAGCCAAAACCCATCTAAATTTAATTTTTTTTCAAGTTCTGAATTTACTTTTTTCTGATCAACAAAAAGCAAAGCTTTGTCTTCCAAGATTAGCAAATGACTTAAAAATACAGGATTATAATTTACATCATTCCCTCTTAAATTTGTAAGCCAAGCTATATCATCAAGGCTGGAGATTAAATGAGAGGTAGCATTTAAATTTTTCATTTTTTGACGCACTAATGCTAATTTTTCTTTTCTTAAGTAAGAGCAGTATTCTAGTTCGTGTTCATAAATTTTTTCTTGTGGTAAAGTGGGACGATCTTTCCAAAGTGGACTTATCAAATCTATATGTTTTAAATTTGCCTTGCAATTAATCTGTAAATCTTTTTGTAAAGATAAAGGTAAAAGTGCAAAATCGATGCCTAAAATTTGATCTTCGCTTAAATTTTTTTCCAACCATTTGGTAAAAGTATTTTTAGCATCTTGTTTTTGTAAAAGTATGCCGCTACCTTCTAATTCCTTTTGTGCTTGAAGCCAATATCTTCCATCTACCCACAAAAAGCCCTCTTCTTGTGTGATAAGAACTGTTCCAACAGAACCCTTAAAGCCACTGATAAAGACTCTGTTTTTGTAATATTCTGGTAAATATTCGCTCAAATGCGGATCCGCGCTTAAGATGAGATAGGCGTCAATATTATTTTCTTTCATTAATCTTCTAAGTTCTAATACTCTTTGTTTGTAAATACTCATATTTTCTCCTTAATATTAATTTTTTAGTATTTTATTGATAGGTTTTTTGAGTATAAGTAAAATTATAACAGCACCAAGTAATATCCACATACATTGGTAAAATAAATTTGGCAAATAAGCTATATTTTCTTCACTTGCTTTACCACCTATGAATCCAGCTAAAGCATTGCCTAATGCACTTGCTACAAACCAAAGTCCCATGACTTGAGATTTAATTAAATTAGGTGCAATTTTTGTCATTATAGAAAGTCCCACAGGGGAAAGGCAAAGCTCTCCTAAAACCATAAGCAAAAAGCTACTGACAAGCCACCAAGGTGAAACTAAAATAATTTGTGATGAATTTTCTAAATTTTCTCTTAATGTATTAGCATCGCCATTTAAACTAATTGCATGATTTGAAGCTAAAGCCATTATTAAAAATGCCAAAGCTGCACCCAAAAGTCCTAATGCAAATTTAATAATAGATGAAATTTCTTTATTATTTTTGGCACATATAGTCCATATAAAAGCACTAAAAGGTGCAAAAAGTATAACAAATAAACCTCCAAGAGATTGAAACCATATTGTAGGAATTTCATAATTTAATATGGTTTTATCTGTTAATTTTTCTGCAAAAAAATTAAAAGAAGTGTATTGTTGCTCATATACTGACCAAAATAACGCAGCCGCTAAAAATAAAACAATAAAAATAATTAAATTTCTTTTTTCTTCTATTTTTAAAGAAGTAAAAGCGAAAAGATATAAAAAATAAATTCCAGCACAAGCTAAGATAGTTAGAATAATATTTTTATTAATAACTTGTGCATCTAATTTTATAAAACCACCAAGGATTAAAAATATTGCTCCAAGCAAAACAATACCTGATACAATGATGATGTAAAATGCGTTTTTGCTTTTTTTGCTTGGTCTATCCCAAGTAGAGTCTATGCCAACTTTTTCATCAAATTCTTTTAAATCAGGCATAGTTTTTAGGTAGAAAATAATTACCGCTAAAAGCATACCAATCCCACCTGCACCAAAACCAAAATGCCATCCGTATTCTTTTTGTAAAAAGCCGCAAATTAAAGGAGCTACAAAAGCACCAAAATTAAAACACATATAAAAAAGAGTAAAACCAGAATCACGCCTTGTATCATTTTTTTTATAAAGCATTCCAACCATTACAGAAACGCAAGTTTTAAAAAGTCCTGAACCTATAACCAAAAAAACCATACCAACAAAAATCATTTTATTGTTAAAATAAGAAAAGGCTATGCACAAATGTCCAAATGCTATAGTTAAAGCACCTAGTAAAATTGCTCTTTTTTGTCCTAAGTAATTATCCGCAAGCCACCCACCTGGCAAAGCAGCAAGATATAAACAACTTGCAAAAATTCCCATAATTGCACTTGCTTCTTCAGGTTTTAAGTTCATTCCACTTTTTTCAAAACTTGCTATCATAAAAAGGTAAAGCAAGGGACGAATTCCGTAAAAAGAAAATCTTTCCCAAAGCTCGGTAAGCGAAAGAGATAAAAGTGGTTTTGGATGTCCAAAAAATGAAGTATCTAAATTTTTTACATTTTTACTCAATTTATATCCTTTATGTATTTTTATTTATAAATTATAGATAAGAAATTAAAAAATATGTATAACTTTGTAATATTTTTAAATAATTTATATCATAATGTTACTTTTTTGCAAATATAAAAAAAGAAATATTAAGATCAATTTTCAACTTTGGTGTATTTTGTATTTTAAGTTTAATTAGATAATTGCTTATTTTTTCGTTAAGAATTTTATAAATTGGTTTTTTAGCAATAAAAAGCATCCACATGCATTGTCCAAAAATACTGGGAAGTTGATCGATGTTTTTAATATTGACATAAATCCTGCAACAAAATTTCCAAGCGCACTTGCTACAAACTAAAGTCCCATGATTTGATTTTTGATTAAATCAGGGGCAATCTCAGCCATTATAGAGAGTCCAATAGGAGACACGCATAGTTCCACAAGTGTTAAAAGAATATACTTATAATAATCCAAGCCATGGATATTGGTAAACCATTGTTGTTTATTAGACTTTGTGAAGCAAAGGTCATTATCATAAAACCAATACCGGCAAATAATATTTCTAAAGTAAATTTTCCAATGGAAGAAAAATATATATTTTTTCTCTAAAAATATCTAAATATAACTTGCTATAGGAGTAAGTATGATGATAAAAATTGGATTAAAAGATTGAAACCAGTTTGTTGGAATTTTCCAATCAAAAATATTTCTATTTGTAAAATCTTGTGCAAAAAGATTATAAGTAGTAGGTTTTTGTTCAAAAGTACTCCAAAAAAGTGGCTGCAAAGAATAAAACAATTAAAATTATTAATTGTTATTTTAAGGCTTTAAAAACAAAAAGATATATGAAATAATTTTACCAAACATAGCAAAATTACAATTAGAAGTTTTTTTGATAGTATTATGGGATTAATATCTGCAAGATTAATAAAAATTAGAAAAAATCCAATAATACTTAACAAGCTTATACTTAGTATAAGAGTTAAATTTTTACTTTTTTAAATGATTGTTCCCAGTTTTGCTTTAAGGTGTAATTTTTATGAAATTCTTCAAGCTCAGGGGCAGCTTTAAAATATAAAATAAGCAAAGAGATTAGCATACCTAAACCTCCTCCAAATCCTAAATGATAATTCTATTTTGCTTGAACAAAACCACATATAAGAGGAGCAATGAATGCTCCAATGTTAATTCCTATATAAAAAATTGTATAGCTAGTACTGCAACTTGTATCATTTTGTTTTTATGTAACATTCCAACCATTACAGAAGCGCTAGTTTTAAAAAATCCAGCACCAATAACGATAAAAGTAAGTCCTAGGAAAAATATAGATGTGCTCAAAATAGATAAGGCTATGCTAATATATCCTAAAGCTATAATAAAAGAACCTAGAAATAAAGCCTTTTTTTTGCCCTAAATAATTATCAGTAATCCAGCCTTTAGGAAGTGCTGCTAAATACAAGCATCCTGCAAAAATGCCATAAATTGCCAAGGCGTATTGAGTGCCTATTCCAAGTCCACCTTTGTTTATGGTTGTTGCAATAAAAAGCAAATCTTTCCCAAAGTTCTACCATTGATAGAGAGAATAAAGGCTTGGGATGACCTAGGAAATTTGTATCGAGTTTTTGTATTTCTTGCTTAGTCACTTCTCAATACCTTTCTTTTTTATGCTTAAAATATTTTAACTCATAGTAATGGAAAAATAATTAAATTACAATATTTTTAAATATTTTTTATAGTAATATTTAAAAATATAACATTTTAATATTATTATAAATTAATAAATTTAAACATTAAATCAAGCTTTAATTTTAAACCCTGTGTATTGTATAGTTTTATTTTATCAATTTTTAAAGCTATAGGAAGATTTTCTAAATTTTGTATAAAATTAAGTAAGTCTTTAAAGTTGCCATTTAAACTTAGAGAAACATAATTATAGTGGATAAAATTTTTGTTTTCTTGGGAAAATTTTATTTTATTAATGGTTAAATTTTTGGATAAATTGTTGATTTTTTTATTGAAAAAATCTTTATCATAAGAAAATGAATGCAATTTTTCTTTATAGTATTTTAATTTTTCTTCCTCTGTTTTTATCTGTTTTGTTAGCTTTGTCTCTATTTCTTTAAGATGTGAATTTTCTATTTTTGCTTCATTTAATGTAAGGTAGTTATGTTCTACTAATGTTTTTTGAAAAATATCTTCCAAAAAGTGATCGTGAATTTTAAAAGCTAAAAACAAAGCACAAAGGCAGATAAAAGAAATAAAAAGAAATTTTTCCCTAGGATTTAAATTTTGCAAAAATACTTCTATTTTATTCATGTATGACTTCTAATATGATATTAAATGTTTCTTCATTTTTATCAAGAATTTTAAAAGCAGAATTTGGATTTTTTAATGCTCTTTTAAAGTGGTTTTCATCGATAAAAGAAAGAATGATTTTTGTTTGTTCAAATTCAAGATTTGTGATTTTAAGTTCATTGGAGTTAAGCCATGATATGATTTGATTTAGAATGATTGCCTTATTTTTGTCTAAATTGATTTCTTTTGTTATGGTGGATAAAATATGAAATTGTTGTTGTGTAGATGATATTTTATTGGAAAGAGTAAAGTTTAAATCTTGTATGTTTGTTAATAATTTTTGCTTATCTTGTTTTAGTTTAGAAATTTCTTCTTGTATGATAAAATTTTTATTTTGAATTTCCTTATTTTGTTTGTACTCTATAAAATCTTTAAATAATAAAATCATCATGCTAAGACTAAAGCTAAAAATAAATATTAATATAATTTTAAAAGAAATAGATATTTTTATTTTATTATGCTTGATAAAATTACAATTTTGATCTAGATTTTTTATACTATATGAACTTAATTTCAATAAACTATTTTTATCAAGAATATCATTTAGATTTAAACATTTTATTTGAGATGAGAAGTAATGTTTGATTGTATCCAAATCCTGATAAAGTAGCAATTTGCTTTCATAGTGTTTTAAAAGCTCTATAAATCGATTTTGTTTAAAAAATAAATCCATATTACCTGGGTTGAAATTTTCGATTTTTTTAAGATTGATAAATTTTCCTTCTTGGTAAAAATATAAATATAAAGTTTGATCATATAAATTTAAAACACAATAATCACTTTCCTCAATAAATCTTTCATCAAACAAAGCTTGAAAAATTAAAGGCTCAGGAAAGCAAAAACGACTTTTTTTCAATTTGTAAACAGGCGCTAAAAAACAATGATAAATTTCATTATGTTTAAAAAAAGCTATTTGGTAGTCAAAGGGTTTGCTTAGCTTAAAATCTGCGGTTAAATTGTTAAAAAGTTCGTCTTCTTTGGATATTCCTGTTCTTTGAGCATAAAGCAAATCTGTAGATTTTATAAAATTTATTTTATTTAATGAATTAATTTTCATCATTTAAAAGTTTTTTTAAAAATTCTTCATCTTTTTGCCAGTTTTTTTTCACTGTTACGAAAAGCTTTAAAAGTACCTTTTTTTGTGCAAGTTTTGAAATTTTAAAGCGTGCATCTTTGCCTATTCTTTTTAAAGTTGCCCCTTCTTTTCCTATAAGCATACCCTTGTGAGAGTTTGCATTGGTGATGATATTGGCTTCTAGGATTAAAAGATTAGGTGTGTCTTTGGTGCGATGGATAAGCACTTCGCTACTATAAGGAAGCTCATCACTTAAATTTTCATAAATACTTTCAAGTATGAAATCTCTATAAAGTTCTTTTTCGCTACTCGCACTTAAAAATTCAGGATCATAAAAATACTCATGTTCATCAAGGTATTTTACTATTTCATCTAATAAGCCTTTTTTATAGCTTTTTTTCTTAGAAGAATAAGGAATGATAGCCTTAAAATGTTGGCTAAATTTTGCATATTCGCTAAGTTTTTTTAAGAGCGTAGCATTGTCGGTTAAATCTACTTTATTTAAAACGATGATATGTGGTACTTGTGGGTTTAGACTAAGAAAATTTTCATAGTCTTTTGTACTATCAAAAACACTTGCCACAAACAAAATCACATCACAATCCCCCATGGATTTAATAGCACTTTGGACAAGCAGTTGATTAAGCCTAGCACCGCTTTCGTGAAGTCCTGGGGTATCGATAAAAATGATTTGATTTTTTTCATGCATCATTATGGCTTTGATTTTGCGCCTTGTGGCATTTTGTTTGTGAGAAACTAGGGCGATTTTTTCTTCTAATAAGGAATTGATTAAAGTACTTTTTCCTGCATTAGTACGCCCTATGATGCTAACAAAGCCACTTTTCATAAAATATACCTTGCAAGATCTTTATTTTCTATGATATCTCCGAGTTTTTCTTCTACCATTTTTTTATCCACTACGAATTTTTTACCCGCATACTCATCAGCTTCAAAGCTTAAATCTTCAAGTAATTTTTCTATCACAGTATGTAAGCGTCTAGCACCTATATCTTGCATTTCTTCATTGGCTCTTGAAGCTATTTTTGCTATTTCTTTGATTGCCTCATCATCAAATTCAAGTTCTAAATTTTCAGTTTTTAAAAGCTGAGAGTATTGTTTTAAAAGTGAATTTTTAGGGCGTGTTAAAATTTCATAAAGAGCTTTATCATCAAGACTATCTAATTCCACTCTTAAAGGAAAGCGTCCTTGTAGTTCAGGGATAAGATCACTTGGTTTGCTAAGATGAAAAGCCCCTGCAGCGATAAAAAGAATATGATCGGTTTTTAAAGTACCTATTTTTGTTTGTACATTTGATCCCTCGACTATAGGAAGTAAGTCTCTTTGTACCCCTTCTTTACTTGGATCTTGGCGGTTTGAATTTCCGCTTGAAACAGCGATTTTATCGATTTCATCAATAAAAATAATCCCTTCATTTTCCGCCCTTTTTAAGGCTTCGCTTTTGATGCTTTCTTGGTCTAGGATTTTTTCTCCTGCCTCATTTTTTAAAGCATTTTTAGCGTCTTTGATTTTCATTTCTTTTTTGACTTTTTTACTGCCAACGCCTATAACCTTAACTATATCTTGCATTGCACCCATTTCAGGAGGTAGGTTGGGATTGGTATCAAACATATTTTGTGAAATTTCTATTTCTATAGTGCTTTCATTAAGATCGCCATTTTTTAGTTTAGTTCTCATTTTTTCAAGACTGTTTTTATATTCTTCTTGTTTTTCATCGCTGATACCCTTTGGTAAAGGTGGTAAAAGTTTTTCTAAAATTTTATTTTCTATAAATTCATCGATTTTATCTTTGTTTTTTTCTCTTTGCTCATTTTTTACCAAATTTAAAGCCGCATTGGCAAGATCTCTTACCATGCTTTCTACATCACGACCTACAAAACCTACTTCAGTATATTTACTTGCTTCGATTTTGATGAAAGGAAAGCCCATCATTTTAGCTAAACGCCTAGCGATTTCTGTTTTTCCTACACCTGTAGAACCTATCATTAAGATATTTTTTGGCACTATATCATCTTGCAACTCAGGGCTAAGTTGCATTCTGCGGTAGCGATTTCTTAAAGCTATGGCTATGATTTTTTTAGCTTTTTTTTGTCCTATAACATAATCATCTAAAAATTTAACAATTTCTTTTGGAGTTAGATTCATTTCTCATCCTCGATTACATAAGTTTTGATATTGGTATTAGTATAAATGCAAATTTCACCTGCGATTTGAAGGCTTGATTTTACAAGCTCTTCTTCATCTAAATTGGCATGTTTTGCTAAGGCTCTAGCAGCTGAAAGTGCATAGTTTCCACCACTTCCTATGGCTGCGATTTGTCCATCTTCAGGTTCGACCACATCGCCTGTACCAGAAAGTAGAAAAATGTGATTTCTATCAAGTACGAGCATCATGGCTTCAAGTTTTCTTAAGTATTTGTCTTTTCTCCATTCTTTAGAAAAGTCAATCGCTGCTTTTAAAAGATCGCCTTTAGAACTTTGAAGGAGATTTTCAAACATATCAAAAAGATTAAAAGCATCAGCTGTTGATCCTGCAAAACCTGCTAAAACTTTGCCATTGTTGAGTTTTCTAATCTTTACAGCATTGCCTTTTAGCACCGTATTTCCAAAGCTTACTTGTCCATCTCCGCCAATTACGGATTTATTTTTACCTTTGTAAGCTAAAATCGTTGTTGCGTGAAACATTATTCTGCCTTTATATTTATGTTAAATTTAGCATGGATTGCGTGTCCAAGTTTTACGCTTACTTCGTGAATTCCTAAGCTTTTTAAGGTGTCGCATTCTAAACTTTTTTTATCGATTTCTATATGGCTTTGTTCTTTTAGGGCGTGAGCGATTTCATCTTTGGTTACGCCACCAAACAAACTTCCATTTGCACCTACGGGTTTTGAAATTTCAAGAGTGATTTTGCTAAGTTCTTCTTTGAGTTTTTCTAAATTTGCGATTTCAAAGCGTAAATTTTCAGCCTCTTTTTTCTTGTCGCTTTCATATTTTCTTAAAACTTCATTAGTAGCTGCTTTAGCAAAGCCTTTAGCGATTAAGAAATTTTGTCCGTAGCCGTCTTTTACTTCTTTTATTTCTCCTGCTTTTCCAAGTGTTTTTACATCTTTGATTAATAATACTTTCATTTTATTCCTTTATTAAAATTTTCTTCCATTTTTTCCTGCAATGATAAAACGCAAAGCATTAAGCTTGATAAAGCCTGCTGCGTCTTTTTGATTATACACTTCATCTTCTTCAAAAGTACAATAAGCTGCGTTAAACAAGCTATCGTTCGCACTTTCACGTCCTATAACCATCACATTGCCTTTATAAAGCTCGAGTTTTACTCTACCATTGGCATGAATTTGAGACTCATCGATTAAGGCTTGAAGCATCATTCTTTCAGGCGAGAACCAATAGCCATTATAAATTAAACTTGCGTATTTTGGCATGAGTTCATCTTTTAAGTGTGCTGCTTCTTTATCAAGCGTGATGCTTTCAAGAGCTCTGTGTGCTTTTAAAAGTATAGTACCGCCTGGAGTTTCGTAACAACCACGACTTTTCATTCCTATATAGCGATTTTCTACTATATCAAGGCGTCCTATACCATGTTTGCAGCCTAGTTCGTTAAGTTTGGTTAAAAGTCCTGCAGGACTTAGTTTTTCTCCATTTATCGCTACTAAATCTCCTTTTTGGAAATCAAGTTCTATAATTTCACTTTCATTTGGAGCGTCTTTTGGGCTTTTACTCCATCTCCACATATCTTCTTCAGGTGCGTGTGCAGGATCTTCTAAAACAAGTCCTTCATAAGAAATATGAAGTAAATTTGCGTCCATAGAATAAGGAGATTTTCCTTTTTTCTTAGAAATATCAATACCGTGTTTTTGTGCATAAGCAAGGAGTTTTTCACGACTGTTTAAATCCCACTCACGCCATGGAGCGATGATTTTTAAATCTGGGTTAAAAGCAAGATAACCAAGTTCAAAACGCACTTGATCATTTCCTTTGCCTGTGGCACCATGACTTACCGCATCAGCACCTGTTTGCAGGGCAATTTGTGCTTGAGTTTTTGCTATAAGTGGTCTTGCTATACTTGTTCCTAAAAGATATTCTCCTTCATAAATCGCATTGGCTCTAAACATAGGAAATACATAATCTTTAACAAATTCATCTCTTAAATCTTTAATGAAAATATTTTCTTCTTTTATACCTAAAGAAAGGGCTTTTTTTCTTGCAGGTTCGAGTTCTTCGCCTTGACCAATATCTGCTGTAAAAGTTACAACTTCACAATTATACTCATCTTGAAGCCATTTTAAAATGATGCTCGTATCAAGCCCCCCAGAATACGCTAAAACTACTTTTTTTACTTCATTTTTCATAAGATATCCTTTGCTAAAATAGATTTGAAAATTGTAAAATTGTATCCAAATTTCATTAAAGAAAAGTTTTTACTTGCTATTTTCTTAAAAAATAAAGCAAAGGCGTAAGCAAATTTTGTTCCAAAAATTGATTTTTTTTGCTAAAATTGCTTTTATGAGAGTAGATAAATTTTTAAATGTAGTTAATATCACGAAAAGAAGAGCTATTTCTGAAGATATGTGTAAAAGTGGTGTAGTAGGGATTAATGGCGTTATTGTTAAAGCGAGTAAAGAGGTTAAGGTGGGTGATATTATCACTTTACATTTTACTGAATACACTCAAAAATATAAAGTACTAGCTCTACCTAGTACGAAAAGCATTCCTAAAAACGCGCAAAATGAATATGTGGTAAAATTATGAAAGAATTTATTTTAGCAAAAGATGAGATCAAAACGATGCTTCAAATAATGCCTAAAGAAGGTGTTGTTTTGCTTCAAGGAGATTTGGCTAGCGGAAAAACAAGCTTGGTGCAAGCTTGGGTTAAATTTCTTGGTCTTGATGCAAGGGTAGATTCTCCAACTTTTTCCACTATGCAAAAATATGAAAATCATGATATTTGCATTTATCATTATGATATTTATCAAGAAGGTTTAGAAGGACTTTTAGCGAATGGTTTATTTGAAAATTTTTTTGAAAAAGGTTTACATTTGGTTGAATGGGGCGGTGAAAATTTGAAAAAAACTTTAATGAAATTTGGAATTTCTACTATTCAGATTAAAATTAGCATTAAAGATGACAAAAGAAAGTATGAAATTTATGAGTAAATTAGAAATTGTAAATTTGGAAAAAATTATTAAAAAAACTAAGATTATACATGGAATTTCTTTAGAGGTTAATAGCGGAGAAGTTGTAGGACTTTTAGGGCCAAATGGCGCAGGAAAAACAACAACTTTTTATATGATATGTGGACTTATTTCTCCAAGTAGTGGAAAAGTTCTTTTAGATGGCTTGGATGTAACAAAAGATCCTTTAAATAAAAGAGCTAGATCAGGGATAGGTTATCTACCTCAAGAAAGTAGTATTTTTAAGGATTTAAGTGTAGAAGATAACCTGCTTTTAGCGGCTCAGATTTTTTATAAAGATAAAAAAATTTTACATGATAAAGTTGAGCAAATGCTTGAACTTTTAAGTATAGAACCTATTCGTTTAAGGAAAGGTTTAAGTTTAAGTGGAGGTGAAAGAAGGCGTTGTGAGATCGCTAGAAGCTTGATGTGCGAACCTAAGTTTTTGCTTCTTGATGAGCCTTTTGCAGGTGTTGATCCTATAGCAGTGGCTGAAATTCAAACTTTGATTAAAGAGCTTAAAAGATTAGGGATTGGGGTTTTAATTACCGATCATAATGTGCGTGAGACTTTGGCTATTTGTGATAGAGCTTATGTTATAAGATCAGGTTCTTTGCTTGCTAGTGGGAATGCTGATGAAATTGCAACCAATAAAGACGTGAAAAAGTATTATTTAGGAGCGGAGTTTAAACTCCTTGATTGATGTTAAAGCAAAAAATCACCCAAGCACCCAAGACTAAAATTTCTCAAACTTTACGCTCTTGGTTGCCGATTTTACAAGCAAACATAGAGGATTTAAAAGAAAATTTAGATAAATTTGCTGAGGATAATCCTTTCTTAAATGTTCAAGATTCGATACAAACTCATGATAAGGATAAGAATTATTTTGATTCATTTTATAAACATAATGCAAATTCGGCTTTTGTGGATAGTAAAGGACTTGCCAAAAAAAGTGTTTATGAGCTTTTAAATGAACAGATTCTTCCTCCTTTGTTTCCTACAAACAAATCTCAAGAGCTTGCAAAAAAAATTATAGAATGCTTAAATGAGGAAGGATATTTTGAATACGATGAAGAATTTTTAAAAGAGTATTCCTTAGAAGAAATTGAGCGAGTAAGAGCAAGATTTAAATTTTTAGATCCTGTAGGAGTAGGAGCTAAAGATTATAAAGAAGCATTTTTATTTGCTCTTGAAAATATGGAATTAGATGAAGATATTGATGAGTTTTGTAGAATGTTGATTATGGATTTTGAAAATATACAAAACTATACCAAAGAGCCTTTATATAAAGAAGCATTGGCTGTACTTAAGCGCTTTAGCACTCCTCCTTTTTTGGAATATTTTGAAGATTCTCGTATAATTGTTCCTGATATTTTTGTTTATAAAGAAAATGGTGAAATTAAAGTAAAAATCAATGATGATTATTATCCTGAAATTTCAATTCAAACTGATGGTTTAGAGCATGATTTTTTAAGTCATTACATCAAAGAAGCAAAAAATTTAGTCGATGCTCTAGCGATGAGAAAAGCTACTCTTTATAAAATAGGGCTTATGATAGTAGAATATCAATATGATTTTTTCATGGGAAAAGAGATAAAACCTATGACTTTTAAGGATTTAGCACTTGATTTAGAACGTAATGCTTCGACTATATCAAGAGCTGTGGCAAATAAATATTTAAGTTGTGAAAGAGGACTTATTCCCTTGCGTGATTTTTTTGCTTTTGCTCTTGATGAAGAGGGAGAGACTTCAAATGTAGGTGTTAAAGAATTCGTGGCAAATTTAGTAAAGAATGAAGATCGCAATAAACCTTTAAGCGATAGTAAAATTTTAGAATTAATCAAAGAAGAATTTAAGGTCGATATCGGACGAAGAACTATTACAAAATATCGCAAACATCTTAATATAGCAAGCTCTACAGATAGAAAAAAAATATATGAACTTGAAGGATAAAATTCTATACAATCTGTCAAACCCATTACGCTTGTGTTTTATATTTAAATTTAATTTAAATAATTTAAAAAATTGTTATTTTTATTTTTATAAATATTATTCTTTAATTTAAAAATGTGATACAATAATAACTGTTTTTAAATATCAATTTTCAAAGGAGTTAAAATGGATTTTTTAACAAGCCTTACCGAGGGAGGGCAATTTGCAGTCCAAATCATTATCGTTTTAATTTGTCTTTTTTACGGTGCAAAAAAAGGCGGTATAGCGCTTGGTTTGCTTGGTGGTATAGGTATTTTAATGCTTGTATTTGCTTTTCATATAAAGCCTGGAAAACCAGCCATAGATGTTATGCTTACAATTTTAGCGGTGGTGGTTGCGAGTGCAACTTTGCAAGCGAGTGGTGGTTTAGATGTTATGCTTCAAATAGCAGAAAGAATTTTAAGACGCAATCCTAAGTTTTTAACAATACTAGCACCTTTTGTAACCTGCTTTTTGACTATACTTTGTGGAACAGGACATGTGGTTTATACTATTATGCCTATTATTTATGATATAGCGATTAAAAACGGTATTCGTCCTGAGCGTCCAATGGCAGCAGCTTCTATATCATCACAAATGGGTATTATTGCATCTCCTGTATCTGTGGCTGTTGTGAGTTTGACTGCTTTGCTTTTAAATGCTAATCATAAATTAGCAGGTTTTGATGGTTATATTAATCTTCTTCAAATTACCATACCTAGTACATTATTTGGTGTGTTGTGTATAGGAATTTTTTCTTGGTTTAGAGGAAAAGATTTGGATAAAGATGAAGTATTTCAAGAAAAACTTAAAGATCCTGAATTTAAAAAATATGTTTATGGGGATTCTAAAACACTTTTAGGTGTTAAACTTCCAAAAAGCAATTGGGTCGCAATGTGGATTTTCTTAGGAGCTATTGCTTTAGTAGCTTTATTGGGTGTATTTGATTTTTTGCGTCCAAACTGGGGACAAGTTGTAAAAAATGGCATTCCTCAAGTAGATGCTTTAGGTAACCCTAAAATGGATGTTTTATCCATGGTTTCAGTTATTCAGATGTTTATGCTTTTAGCAGGTTCTTTGATTATCATCTTTACTAAAACAGATGCAAAGAAAATCGGCTCTAATGAAATTTTTAAATCAGGCATGATAGCGCTTGTTGCGGTTTTTGGAATTTCTTGGATGGCTGATACTATGTTTGCAGTTCACACTCCTATGATGAAAGCAGCACTTGGAGATATAGTAAAAGAGCATCCTTGGACTTATGCTGTAATGCTTCTTTTAATTTCAAAATTTGTAAACTCTCAAGCAGCAGCTATTTCGGCTTTTGTTCCTTTGGCTTTAGGAATTGGTGTTGAACCTGGTGTAATTGTTGCCTTTGCGGCTGCTTGTTATGGATATTATATTTTACCAACTTATCCAAGCGATTTAGCTACTATACAATTTGACAGATCAGGTACTACTCACATCGGTAAATTTGTTATCAATCATAGTTTTATTTTACCAGGTCTTATAGGTGTAATCACTTCTTGTATAGCAGGATATTTTATTGCTATGGCAGCGGGTTATCTTTAACAATTTTTAGCAGGATTTTTCCTGCTAAATTTTTCATTTGTCTTTTTATTTAATATAGATAAAAATTATAAATAAATCATAAAATTAGTATTAATCAAAATATAAGCTTAACAAGGATAGAATAAATCCTATTTTGAATCAATGAGAAAGGGCTATCCTATGGATGTTATCTTTGCTTTGCTTCTGCTTTTAGCTTTTGGTAGTTTATGGTTTTTTATCCGTTTTTGTGAAATTCAAACTAGGACACGCGGATGATATTTTTACTAGTTTTAAGCTTAATACTTGCTCTTTATTTATTTTATGCTCTATTATATCCTGAAAAATTTTAAAGGAAAAATATGCTAGAAATTTTAATAACACTGATTATAGCTTTTATATTGGCTTTAATTTTTGGAAATTATCTTTATAAAATTGCAAGCTGTAAAAAAACTATTTTTGATTTTATTTTTAATCCAATTGATAACTTAATTTATAAAATTTGTGCGATTGATAGAAAAAATATGACTTGGCAAAAATATTCTTTGCATTTAATTGCTTTTAATGCTTTAGTGGCTATTTTTTCTTTCGTGATTTTTTATTTACAAGATAAACTTTTTTTAAATCCCAATTCGATAAATTCTATGAAAGGGGATTTGAATTTAAATACTGTAATTAGTTTTATTACAAATACAAACCTTCAGCATTATAGTGGAGAGAGTGCTTTAAGTTTGCTTTCCCAAAATACAGGCATTTTACTTGCTATGTTTGTTTCAAGTGCAAGTGGATATTCTGCTTGTATGGCTTTTTGTCGTGCTTTATGTGGTATGCAAATGGGAAATTTTTATGAAGATTTTACGCGTATTATTACGCGTTTGATGTTGCCTTTAAGTTTTATTTTGGCTGTAATTTTTATCTCTGAAGGCGTGGTGCAAAACTATCACGCAAATTTTAGCGTGCTTACTTTAGAAAATAAATTTCAAAGTATTGCCACAGGTCCTGTTGCAGCTCTTGAGTCTATAAAACATTTAGGGACAAATGGGGGTGGTTTTTTTGGTGCTAATTCAAGTATGCCTTTTGAAAATCCTACTTCACTTACAAATTTTTTACAAATTTTATCCATGATGCTTATTCCTAGCGCCTGTGTTGTAGCTTTTGGATTGATGGTTTATCATAGAAAAGAAAGACAAGGTTTTGCTCTTATGGGAAAAGAAGGGGGAGTTATTTTTGGTGCAATGGGGATTATTTTTATCATTTCTTTGCTTTTAATTTATTTTAGCGAAAAAATGTCAAATCCAAATTTGGATTCTTTGGGTTTAAATGCAAATTTGGGAAATTTAGAAGGTAAAGAAATAAGATTTGGCACAGATGGTTCGAGTTTATTTAGTGCTGTAACTACTGCTTTTACTACAGGAAGCGTCAATAATATGCACGATAGTTTAAATCCTTTAAGCATCAGTGCTACTTTGTTAAATATGATGTTAAATGTAGCTTTTGGTGGCGAAGGAGTAGGGCTTATGAATATGATTATTTATGTGCTTTTAACCGTGTTTATTTGTGCATTAATGATAGGCAGAACTCCAGAATTCTTGGGTAAAAAAATAGAAAGCGCACAAATGAAGCTTATAGCTTTGGTAATTCTTATCCATCCTTTATTAATCCTTGTTTTAAGTGCATTAGCTGTTGTTTTTGCAAAAGATAGTATAAGCAATCCTAGCTTTCATGGCTTGGCTCAAATTTTGTATGAATTTAGTTCTTCGGCAGCAAATAATGGTTCAGGACTTGAAGGTTTAAAAGATGATAATTTATTTTGGAATTTAAGTACAGCTTTTGCTATGTTTTGTGGGCGTTATTTGGTTTTAATAGCTCAGCTTGCTATAGCTGGATCGCTTTTGGCTAAAAATACACAAGAAAATACTGCAAATTCTTTAAAAACGGATAATTTAACTTTTATGTTTGTGCTTGTTTGTATTATATATATTTTTGCTGCACTTACTTTTTTTCCAGTGCTTACTTTATCAAGCGTTGCAGAATATTTATCTTTATGGCATTAAGGAGAGTCAATGTCTAAAAAACAAAATAAACTCATTACAAAAGAAATTTTAAATAATGCCATAAAAGGAGCATTTTTAAAATTTGATCCACGCTTTATGATAAAAAATCCTGTTATGTTTATGGTGGAAGTTGGATTGATTCTTACTTTGATTTTAAGTATTTTTCCTACTTTGTTTAATGGAAATTCTGATGAAAGAATTTATAACATTTTAATCACTTTTATTTTATTTGTAACCTTGCTTTTTGCAAATTTTGCAGAAAGTATTACAGAAGGAAGGGGTAAAGCCCAAGCAGCTACCTTAAGACAAAGTAAAAAGGATTCTAAAGCTAGACGCATAAAAAGTGATGGCAGTGAAGAAATGCTTAATTCTAGCGAGTTAAAAATAGGTGATATAGTTTTAGTTAAAGCAGGTGAACTTATACCTAATGATGGAGAAATTATAGAAGGTGCTGCAAGTGTTGATGAATCAGCTATTACAGGTGAAAGTGCTCCTGTTATGCGTGAAGCGGGCGGTGATTTTTCTTCTGTTACAGGTGGGACTACGGTTTTAACTGATTTTTTAAAGATTAAAATTTTAGTTGGATCTGGGGAAAGTTTTTTAGATAAAATGATCAATCTTGTAGAAGGTGCTGCGCGTCAAAAAACTCCAAATGAAATTGCTCTTAATACTCTTTTAATTGTGCTTAGTTTGAGTTTTCTAGTAGTGGTTGTAAGTTTATATCCTTTTATGCAATTTTTAGGCGTGAGTTTGCCTATTTCGTGGTTAGTAGCATTGCTTGTATGTCTTATTCCTACAACTATAGGGGGGCTTTTATCAGCTATAGGAATAGCAGGTATGGACAGGGTAACGCGTTTTAATGTGATCGCGCTTTCAGGCAAGGCTGTTGAAAGTTGTGGTGATGTTGATACTATGATTTTAGATAAAACGGGAACGATTACTTTTGGAAACCGTTTGGCAAATGAATTTTATGAAGTCCAAGGTATAAGCAAAGACGAAATGATTAAAGCTTGTGTTTTATCCTCTTTAAAAGATGAAACTCCAGAAGGTAAAAGTATAGTTGCATTGGCTCAAAAAATGGGTTATGAATTAGAAGGTAATGATATTAAAGAATTTATCGAATTTAGCGCTCAAAATAGAATGAGCGGTGTGGATTTGCAAGATAATACAAAAATTCGCAAAGGTGCTTTTGATGCTATAAGAGCTTATATAAGCGAAATGAATGGAAAAATTCCTAGCGATTTAGAAACTAAGGTAATGGAAATTTCAAATCTTGGTGGCACTCCTTTGGTAGTGTGTAAAAATGAAAAAATTTTAGGAGTGATTTATCTAAAGGATACAGTAAAACCAGGACTTAAAGAGCGTTTTGATGAGCTTAGAAAAATGGGCATAAAAACTTTAATGTGTACTGGAGATAATCCTTTAACAGCAGCTACTATAGCTAAAGAAGCAGGGCTTGATGGATTTATAGCAGAATGCAAGCCTGAAGATAAAATAGAAGCCATTAAAAAAGAACAAGCCCAAGGTAAGATAGTAGCCATGACAGGAGATGGAACCAATGATGCTCCAGCTCTTGCACAAGCTGATGTAGGTATAGCTATGAACTCAGGAACTCAAGCAGCCAAAGAAGCAGCCAATATGATAGATCTTGATTCTAATCCTACTAAAATTTTAGAAGTAGTTGAAATAGGAAAAGGTTTGCTTATTACTAGGGGTAGTCTTACAACTTTTAGCATGGCAAATGATATTGCTAAGTATTTTGCTATTTTACCTGCTATGTTTAGTGTGGTTTTACCTCAAATGCAAATTTTAAATATTATGCATTTGGCTACCCCGCAAAGTGCTATTTTATCAGCACTTATTTTTAATGCTATTATTATACCTTTGCTCATACCTATTGCTATGCGTGGAGTTAAATTTAAGCCTATGAAAAGCGAGCATTTGCTTTTAAGAAATTTGAGTATTTATGGTTTAGGCGGTATGATCGCACCTTTTATAGGGATAAAAATAATTGATATTCCTACAGCTTGGATACTTAGAATTTTAGGAGTGTGATATGCTTAGAACTTTGCTTAGTTTTTTTGTGGTAATGCTAATATTGTGTACTCTTATTTATCCTTTTGCTTTAAATACAGTTGCAAAATTTATTTTTCCTTATCAATCAAGTGGAAGTTTAGTGGATAAAGAAGGTCGTCCAACTTTGGATATAAGTAAAGCGGTAGGTTCAAAGCTTTTGGGTCAAGATTTTAATAAGCCTTATTTTCTACATTCAAGAGCATCTGTATTAAATTACAATACAAGTGATGCAAATGAAAGCAGTGTAAGTTCAGGTGGATTTAATTATGCTATGTCAAATCCTGCTTTAAAAGAGCGTGTGCAAAAAGATTTGCAAAAATTTTTAGATGAAAATCCGCAAATTACAAAAGAACAAATTCCTTTGGATTTATTAAGCGCTTCAGGATCAGGTCTTGATCCTCATATCAGTCTTCAAGCAGCCCTAGTGCAAATTCCTAGGATAAGTCAATCTTCAAAAATCACCAAAGAAGAATTAGAAAAAATCATTCAAGAAAATACCGAGTCTAAATTTTTAGGGATTTTTGGGGAAGAAAAAGTTAATGTTTTAGCCGTTAATATAGCTATTGCTAAAGCCATGAAAAAAGAATAAACATGCAAAGACAAAGTCCTGAACAAATTCTTAAAAAACTTGAGGTTAAAGCCAAGGAAGAAGAAAAAAACAAACTTGCAAAATTAAAAATCTTCTTAGGTTATGCTGCAGGTTCTGGAAAAACTTATGCTATGTTAAGTGAAGCTAGAACTTTAAGGGATAATGGAGTTGATGTTGTTTTAGGCTATATAGAGCCTCACGATAGACCTGAAACAATGGCTTTAACACAAGGTTTTGAAAGTATAGCTAATCTTGAAATTCCTTATAAAAATATAGTATTAAAAGAATTTGATTTAGACGCTACCCTTAAGAGAAAACCTGCTTTGGTTTTAGTAGATGAGCTTGCACACACTAATGCTAAAGGCTTGCGTAATGAAAAGCGTTTTCAAGATATAGAAGAACTTCTAAAAGCAGGTATTGATGTTTATACTACTTTAAATATACAACATTTAGAAAGTTTAAATGATTTAGTCGCTAATATCAGTAAGATAGAAGTTAAAGAGCGTATTCCTGATCGTATTTTTGATGATGCTGATCAGGTTGAACTTGTTGATATTGAACCCAATAAGCTTTTAAAAAGAATGCAAGATGGCAAAATTTATAAGGAAAAACAAGCTAAACTAGCACTTGAAAATTTCTTTCGCCAAGAAAGACTTATAGCTTTGCGTGAGATTGCCTTAAGAAGACTTGCTTCAAGAGTGAATTTAAGAGCAAGTGAACAAAGGCTTATTAATGATGATTTAGCTTATCATACTGGAGAGCATATTTTAGTTTGTATTAATGCTTCAAATGCAAAGGTTATTCGTGCAGCTGCAAGACTTGCTTTAGCTTTTCATGCTAAATTGAGTGCGCTTTATATAAAAAATCCCAATATTAAAGAAGAAAAAGCCTTAGAGGAAAATATAGAACTAGCTAAAAGTTTTGATGCTGAAATCATTAGCGTATATGATGATGATATAGCAAGACAAATTGCAGAGTATTCAAGCCTTAGCAATGTTTCTAAAATTGTTTTAGGTAAAAATAAAGATAAAAAAAAGTTTAAAGAAGAGATTTTTGAAGCTGTTGCTAAAAAAGCACCCAATATTGATTTATATCTTGTTAATGAAAATCAAATTTCTACTCCTAAAATACGAAGTAAAAAAGGTTTTGATTTTTTAGGTTTTTTAAAAATCACAGGAGTTTTGCTTTTAGCAACTTTTATAGCTTTTGTATTTCATAAATTTAATACTCAGCCAAGTAATATAGTTATGATTTTTATTTTAGCAGTTTTTGCTTCTTCTTTTATTTCTGATAATAAAATTTTCGCCTTTTATTCTTCTTTGGTAAGTGTCTTGATTTATAATTTTTTCTTTTTAGAACCTATTTTTAGTCTTAAAGTTCATGATAGTGGAAATATTATTACTTTTACAACTATGTTTATAGTTGGATTTTTAACAGCTGTTTTTACTAGAAGATTAAAATTGCAATCTAAAGAACTCACTAAAAGAGCTTATAGAACAGCTATTTTGCTTGAAAATAGTGAAAAGTTAGCAAGAGTAAAAAGCAAACAAGAGCTTTGGGAACAACTTGGAAATCAAGCTTTAAAATTATTAAATTTACCTATTATTATTTATCCTATAAATAAAAACAATATTTTATCGAAACCTTTGTTGTTTTTTAACGATGATAAGCAAATGTTAAAAAATTGTTTTAGTGCTGATGAGATTGCTATTGCTCAATGGGTTGCAACAAATAAAGAAAGAGCAGGTGTTTGCACAAATACCCTGCCTAATGCCAATGCTATGTATTTACCTATAGAAGATGGAGAAAAAACTAAAGGGGTCATAGGTATAGTTTTAAAAGAAAAACGTCCCTTACAAGACTTTCAGTATGAAATTTTAAGTGCTTTACTTAATGAGGCAGGAGTTAGAACAAGGGATATATTTTTATTATAAATCCCTTAATTTATTAATCTCATCTCTAATAGCAGCAGCTTTTTCAAACTCAAGTGCTTTTGCTGCTTCAAGCATTTGCTTTCTTAATTCTTTGACAAGTTTTGCTCTTTCGCTAGCAGGCATTTTTTCTATTTTTTTATCTTTGCGATAAATTTCGCCTAAATCCTCTTCATTTTTCAAGCTTTCTTCAATATGGCGTTTGACTGAAGCTGGCGTGATATTATATTTTTTATTATAAGCCATTTGAAGTTTGCGACGTTCATTGGTGGTATCCATAGCTTCTTGCATGGATTTTGTAATCTTTTTGCAAAAAAGCAAAACCTTACCATTAACATTTCTAGCTGCTCTTCCCATGGTTTGGATTAAACTTGTTGTACTTCTTAAAAAGCCTTCCTTATCTGCATCCATAATGGCAATGAGTGAAACTTCAGGTAGGTCTAGTCCTTCTCTAAGTAAGTTAATGCCAATTAGCATATCAAAAGCACCGCTTCTTAAACCTCTTATGATTTCATTGCGTTCTATAGCATCGATGTCTGAGTGCATGTATTTGACTTTTATACCAAGCTCTAAATAATACCTTGTAAGTTCTTCAGCGAGTTTTTTAGTCAGCACGGTTACTAAAACTCGTTCGTTCCTTTGTATGACTTTTTTAGCCTCATCAAATAAAATTTCAACCTGATTATCACTATCTTTTAATTCTATTAAAGGATCAAGCAGTCCTGTAGGACGCATGATTTGATGAAAGATGTTTTCTTTGCTAAGTTCAAGTTCTAAAGGTGCAGGTGTAGCTGAAACAAAAAGAAATTGACAATTTTTATGGATAAATTCATCAAACATTAAAGGACGATTATCCAAGGCTGAAGGCAAACGAAAACCATAATCCACTAAGGTTTGCTTTCTGCTTCTATCTCCTGCAAACATACCTCTAAATTGCGGTAAAGATACATGGCTTTCATCGACTATAACAAGAAATTTTCTATCTTTAATCGCAAAATAATCAAAAAGCGTATAAGGAGTATCACCTTCTTTAAGCCCTGTTAAATGCCTTGCATAATTTTCAACGCCTTTACACATTCCTGTGCTTGTAAGCATCTCAAGATCAAATTCAACCCTTTGTTTAAGGCGTTGATATTCTACGAGTTTATTTTCATGCTCAAAATAAGCAAGGCGTTCGTTAAGTTCTGCTTTTATGTCTTTTATCGCTTGTTTTAATCTTGTTTCGCCCACGCTAAACTGGCTTGTAGGATAGAGTATGAAGCGTTTTAAATCTTTACCTTTTTTATTTTCTAAAACATTGTAATGATACATAGCATCAAGCTCATCGCCAAAAAATTCAAGTCTTACTACTTCATCTTCATAATAAGCTGGATAAATGTCTATAATATCTCCTTGAACTCTAAAATCTGCACGATCAAAAAAATTATCATTTCTTTTATAACCCATATCTACAAGTTTTTTTAAAAGTTCTTTTTGTGAAATTTGCATACCTAGTTCAAAGATTAAAACCATGCCTATGTATTCATTTGGATTACCAAGTCCATAATTTGCTGAAACACTAGCTATGCAAACTACATCTTCATAACTTAAAAGAGAAGCAGTAGTACTCAGTCTTAAACGCTCTAAGTCTTCATTGGTCGAGCTGTCTTTTTCTATGAAAACATCAGTGCGTGGGATATAGGCTTCAGGTTGATAATAATCATAATAAGATATAAAATATTCTACATGATTTTTAGAAAAAAAGCCTTTAAATTCACTATAAAGTTGTGCACAAAGGCTTTTGTTGTGACTCATGATAAGAGTGGGTATATTAAGTTCTTTAATGACATTTGCCATGGTAAAGGTTTTTCCACTTCCTGTAACGCCTAGTAAGGTTTGATATTTGTTGCCTTTTTTTATACTTTTTACTATGCCTTTTATGGCTTCTTGTTGATCGGGACTGGGTTTAAATTCGCTGGTAAGTTCTAACATTTTTCTACTTTATTTTTATTTTTGAAAAAATTTTAAAAGAAAATGCTTTAATTAAAAATTAATTGACAATAAAAACCTAAATTTAAATTTTTTTCTGCTACAATATCAAATAATATTTTCCATAAATTACAAATTTCTTAAGAAGGCAAAAATATGTTTGATGAAAAAATAATCAATACTATGACAGATAAAGTAAATGAATTAATTGAAAAGTATAACGAAGTTTGCGAAGCCAATGAGGCTTTAAGAAATGAGCTTGTAAGCGTTAAAGCACAAAATGAAGCGAAAAGTAATCAAATCATGCGTTTAGAAGAAGAACTTAAATCTCGCAATATAGAAAGCGAAGATATTTACAAGAAAATAGAGGCTGTTCTTGGCAGATAATCTAAAACAAGTCATTGTTAATGTCAATGCAAAAGATTTCATTGTTAAGTGCAGTGAAGAATTTGCAAATTTTTTAGAAGATGATATCGCTTTGATTTCTGGCGGTACTAAAAAAATAGAACTTAAACGCTTTGTAGATGCGTTTGTTAAAAAAAGTTATGAAAATTATATTTTAGAAAGAGAACTTAAGAAACTAATAAAAGCAATCAATGAAGAACTCCCGACAAAATGAATAAAGCTTTTACTCTGCTTGAGCTTGTTTTTGTGATTTTGATTTTGGGAATTTTATCAAGCTTATCTTTATCTTTTATCAATACTACAAAAGATGAGGTTAAAATTTTAAAATTAAAAATGGACTATGAAATGCTAAGCTCAGCTCTTGCTTTAATGCGTAGTCAAATGAGACTTAAAAATTTAAATTTTCCAGAAATTTTAGATAATGCGCAAAACAATCAAGCCAAAGAAAAACTCTTTTATTGTTTAAATGATTGTGATTATTCTTTGCTTGATACACCTATTTATTCTGATTTTAAATCTTGGATAAAAATAGGTAAAAATCACTATAGATTTGCATTAAACGCCAAAGAGATGGTTGAATTTATTTATGATTCTAAAGAAGGCTTGTTAAAGTGTATAGGAAGTTCTAGATGCAAAGATCTGATATAAGATATTATGAACTTGCAATTTGTGGTTTGTATTTGGATAATTTAACTTTTCATAGTTTTGATGAAATCAAACCTTTAACACAAGTATTAGTGGATTTAAAAACTAAAAAAAACCTTAAAGCTATCGTGCTTAAAGAATGTCAAAAACCTGATTTTAAAACCGTAGAAATTAAAGAAATTACAGGGTATTTTCTAACTCCTTTGCAATTTGAATTGGCAAATTTTATTGTTTATTATTATGCTTCAAAACTTGGTTTTGTTTTGGGCTTTTTTGAAACCAGTCCTAAATATGAATGTCAAAAAATGTTTTTTAAAGATACTCCTAAACTAAGCAATCAACAACAAAATGCCTTAAGTTTTCTTCAAAAAGAAAATAATTCCTTACTTTTTGCTGATACAGGTAGTGGCAAGACTGAAATTTATATTTCTTTGATAAAAGAGTGTTTAGAACAGGGTAAGCAAGCTTTACTTTTAATGCCAGAAATCGCACTTACTCCACAAATGAAAAAGCGTTTAGAAGTGTATTTTAAGGATAATTTTTTCCTGTGGCATTCTAAAATTTCAAAGAAAAAAAAGCAAGAATATTTAGAGCGTTTTTGCAAGGGAGAAGTACTTTTAGTAGCGGGTGCAAGATCGGCTTTGTTTTTGCCTTTTAGAAATTTAGGACTTATTGTAGTAGATGAAGAACATGATAATTCTTATAAGGCTTCTAATCAGCCTTTTATCAATGCAAGAGATTTAGCGCTTTTTTTGGGTCAAAAAAATAATATTAAAGTGGTTTTAGGTTCTGCAACCCCATCTTTGACGAGTTTTTACAAACAAAAAAGTTTTAGACTAAAAGGAACTTTTTTTGAGAGCAAAAAACATTTTTTATATGATGAAAATGAGCTTGGTATAACGCCTATGCTTTTAAGCGAATTAGAAAAAAGTTTAAAACATCAAAAACAAGCTATAGTGTTTTTACCTACAAGGGCTAATTTTAGGCAAATCATTTGCAAGGATTGCGGAGAAACGATAAAATGTCCTTTTTGTTCTATCGCCATGAGTATGCATAAAAAGAAAAATGTTTTAAAATGTCATTATTGTAATTATACTTCTTTAATAGAGCAAAATTGTCCAAGTTGCAAAGGAGAAATGTTAGAAGCTAGAAAAATGGGGACTGCTGAACTTTTAGAGCTTTTGCAAAATGCTTTGCCTTTAGCAAAAATAGCAAAATTTGATAGCGATGAAATCACAAGCGTTAAAAAGCTTAATACTATTTTAAAAGACTTTAATGAAGATAAGATCGATATACTTATTGGCACCTCTATGCTTGCTAAAGGGCATGATTATCATAGTGTGGATTTGAGTGTGATTTTAGGGCTTGACGAATATTTGTTGCGTCCTAATTTTAGAGCGAGTGAAGAAACTTTAGCTTTAGCTATGCAAGTTGCAGGCAGGGCAGGGCGTAAAGGCGAAGCAAGAGTACTTTTACAAACAAAAAATAGAGCTTTTTTTGAAAGGTATATAGAGAATTATGATGCTTTTTTAAAAGATGAGTTAGAAAATAGAAAAGATCTTTACCCCCCATTTAAACGCCTTTTAAGAGTTCTTATAGAAGATAAAGATCAAAAAAGTGCACAAAAACTTTGTGAAAAATTTGCTTCTCAATTTAAAAATATCAAACAGGTAGAATTGGTAGGCTATGGAATTTGTGGAGTTGAAATGCTACATGGAAAATATCGTTTTTATTTATTACTTAGAAGTGAAAATCATAAAGTTTTAGTGGCAATTGAAAATTATATTTTGCAATTTAAAAATGTAAGTGCAGATATTGATCCTATTGATTTTGTGTAAGTAAGATAATTATTTATCTTTGTATATCTTTTCAAATTCTTTATAATATTTCCAAGAGTCAATAATATGAGGATGTGTTTGTTTTAAATGATTTAGTTCATTTTCAAATATATTAAAAAAAGTATAAATAAGTGATTTATTTTTTATAAAATAATCTATTACATCTTTTTCTTTCATCATTTTTGATTCTGTTTCATCTATGGTTATTTTAATTTGATATAAAAAATCATACAAATAATGTTTAATTGTTGAAAATAAAAGATTGTTTTGTTCTAATTGTTTAAAATCATTTTTATCAATATATACACCCATATCATTACATAGGTCGTTTTTTATAATTTCTTGTATTATGTCTATTTTTTCATGATTGATATGTTTTCTGTCTAAAATTATGGGAATGCTAGAAGTTTTATCAATATTGAAATTTTTATTATTTTTAGGAGTATTAAGATAAAAGGTGTTATTAATATCTTTAGAATTTGCATAGAGTGTGATAGGAAAAAGATAGCGAATATAACCTCTAAATTCTTTAATTTTAAATAAATCTAATTTATCTTTATGGGGGGGGGTAAAATTAAAATTTATAGCAAGTAAATTCATAGTATCGAAGGCCTTTGATTGGCGGATTTCTTCCATATCAAGATAGTATACATTGTCTTTGTTAAAATATTTTAATAAATAAGAGATGATAAAAACTCCTTGTTGTAGTTCGTTTATATCGATTTTAATTTTATGATTTTGATGAGTAAGATAGTCGATATAATAACGCCAATCATAAGTTAGATTAAATTCAGAGGGATAGTTTCTTAAAACTTTACTCCAATCTCTTCCCCAGTTATGCTTTAAAATTCCTATTGGATCGCGAACTCCGCAAATAATTTTAGAGTTAAAATCCAATAAAGATAGATATTTATCAAAATAAGGTAGATTGATTTCTGATATATTAATAGCATATTGAGCAATTGTATTATCATTTAGACACATGTAATTAAGACAATATCTTTCTTTGGCATCAGGTGGTAAAACCCAGGAGGCAAAACAAGTTACATCGCAACATTGATTAAGGTATCTTAAAAATGCTGCTGCTCCAACGCCATGTGGAGAAATATAGATAAATTTATAGTGTTTAGGTAGGGGTAAATTTAAATCCCAGGCTAATTCTGCGCAATGTCGACTAGCATCTATTTCTATAAAATTAGGATTGATTAAAGGTGGATAAGGATGTTTTATTGATAAATATCTATTCTTAAATTCGCTAGAATTGAGCCAAGTGCAAATTATTTCAATATTTTCCAAAACAAAGGTAAAAAATTTTTCATTATTCGAATTTTTTAAAGCTTGTAAAAGAATTTGAGCTAGGGTTGGAGTTAGGTTATTGTTTATATAGAGTAAAAGATTTTGCATATAACCTCTTTTAATTGTATTTAATTTATATATAATTCATAAATATTTAAATATCATGAAATTTAAATATATTATCAAAAATAAACTTTAATTAAAGCAATAAAAAGTTAAAATTTGATATTAAAATTTTTCAAAGAGTGAAGTTATGGAGTATAAAAGATTTAAAACCAGACAAATCAAAGTAGGAGATGTTTTAATAGGCGGTGATGCACCTATTTCAGTTCAATCTATGCTTTTTACTAAAACAAGAGATATAGAAGGTTCTTTGGAGCAAATCAATCGTCTTTATTTTGCAGGAGCAAATATAGTGCGTTTGGCGTGCTTGGATATGGCTGATGCAAGGGCTTTAAAAGAGATTAAAGCTAAAAGTCCTTTGTCTTTAATCGTAGATATTCATTTTAATCATAATTTGGCTGTATATTGTGCTGAATTTATTGATGGAGTGCGTATAAATCCTGGCAATATAGGTTCTAAAGAAAATATCAAAGAAGTGGTAAAAGCATGTAAAGAACGGGGTATCCCTATACGTATCGGTGTAAATCACGGCTCCATAGAAAAACAATTTAGTGATAAATTTGGCTATGGTGTCGATGCTATGCTAGAAAGTGCGATGTATAATATCAAGCTTTTAGAGGATTTAGACTTTTTTGATATTAAAATTTCCATGAAGACTTCAGATGCTCAAAAAACTATAGAAGCTTATGAGAGATTAAGACCGCTTTGTGATTATCCTTTTCACTTAGGGGTGACTGAAGCAGGAACTAAATTTCATAGCACTGTAAAAAGTTCTATAGCTTTAGGAAATTTACTTCTTAAAGGTATAGGCGATACTATGCGTGTTTCTATGACGGGTGAGCTTGAAGAGGAAATTCGTGTAGCAAGAGCGATTTTGCAAGATAGTGGAGTGCAAAAAAGCGGAGTAAATATCATCTCATGTCCAACTTGCGGTAGGATTCAAAGTGATTTGTTAAGCGCGATTAAAATCGTAGAAGAAAAAACCAAGCATATAAAAGAACCTTTAAATATCAGTGTTATGGGTTGTGTAGTAAATGCTTTAGGTGAAGCTAAGGGCGCTGATGTGGCTATAGCCTTTGGGAAAAATCAAGGGCTTGTTATAAGACATGGTGAAGTTGTAGCCAAATTAAAAGAAAGTGAACTTGTAGATAGATTTTTAGCTGAAGTTGAAGATGAGGTTAAAAGTAGGGCTGTAAAAGAATAAAAGCCAAGAAGCAAGGTTTAACCTTGCTTTTAGAATGGCCATATCGCTTCTATAACTTTGCTACCCCAAGGTTTTCTTGTGCTTCTATCCACTTCACCTTCTGTTTTATAAAGAATTTTAGCATCTGCTATATATTTACTATCTATAGTATTGTCTTGACCGATGTCATAAGGACGAATAACACCGCTTAATTGTATGATTTGTTTCTCTCCGTTGATTAAAAGCTCTCTTGAGCCTTCGATAAAATAATTACCATTTGATAAAATTTTAATTACACGCGTTGAAATTGTAGTATTGAAACTTTCATTTCTGCTTTGTGAGCCTGTTCCCGTGTACTTGTTTGAACTATTGGTTTGAAAGCCTATATTAGAATAAGCATTGACTTTATTAAGAGCATTAGCTACCACTCCTGAACTTCCTGTTAAAGCACCTCCGCCTAAATTTGAGGTATTAGTTCTGCTTGTTGATTTGTTGGCTTGTGTGCTTTGAGTGGTGCTTTCTTGTATAACAACTGTAACTAAATCATTTACATTCATAGCTTTTTTATCTGAAAATAAAGGATTATCCCCTTTGCCAAAAAGCGATCCTGGTGCGCTTTCTACATTATTACTTTGTTTTGGTGCAAGTTCTTCTACATAAGCAGGTGGTTTCATTGAAATTTGTGGATCAACCGTTGCAGAACAACCAAAAAATGCAAACGGTAACACATAAAATAAAACTTTTTTCATTTTCGTCCTTTAAAATATAAATTTTTTATTTTTCTTTTGTTAAAATTAGAAAAAGCAAAGAGTGTTCCACATTTATAAATTTAAGGAGAAAATGATGGCAAATCTTTATTTGATGAGATCTAGAAGTGATGAGTTAAATACTATTATTAGTACAAATTTGCTTAAAAATTATAGCAAAATTTACAAAAATATCGCAATTTATTGTCCTGTAATATACATACATCGCGTCCCTGTTTTGCAAGGTTGGTTGGAAGAATTTAATATCAATCAAACTGTAAAAAGCGCTTATGGTTTTACCTTTAGAGAGGCAATGGAGGAATTTAGCAAAGATCCTCATAATTTTTTTAATGTTATTTTAGAAGAATATGAAGAGTTAAAACGCAAATACGATTTTGTGCTTGTAAATAGCTTTTGCGAATTTGGAATACTTGATGGATTTGATCTTAGTATAAAATTGGCTAAAAATCTTAATACCCCTATCGCTGCTATTATTAATGATGAAGATAAACTTATAGCTCAAAAATATTTCGATCATGCCCTAGATGGTCGTAATTATGTTTTGATTAATGAAAAATTTAATTTTGAAGAAGTGCAAAAGCTTGAAGAGTATGATTTTATAACTCCGCATCGTTTTAAATATGAATTGATTAAACAAAGCGTAAAAAATAAAAAAACTGTTGTTTTGCCAGAAAGTAATGATGAGAGAATTTTAAAAGCTACTGAAATTTTATTAAAAAGTAAAGTTGTTGATCTTATTTTATTGGGTGATGAGGAAAAAATCAAACAAGATGCTGCTAGATTAAGTCTTGATTTAAGTACTATACAAATTATGAATCCGCTCAATTCAGAATATAATCAAGAATTTACTTCCATTCTTTATGAGGCAAGAAAATCTAAAGGAATGAGTTTAGAAGAGGCTAAGATGCTAGTTCAGGATAAAACTTATTTTGGAACTTTGCTTATACATACTGGAAAAGCTGATGCTATGGTTAGTGGAGCATCAACTACTACGGCTGAAACAATTCGCCCTGCATTGCAGCTTATTAAAACCAAAGAAGGTATTAGTTCTGTTTCGGGAATTTTCTTTATGGGGCTTGAAGATCAAGTTTTAGCTTTTGCTGATTGTGCTGTAAATCCAAGTCCAAGTGCTGAACAGCTTGCAACTAGTGCTTATGTAAGTGCTATGACTGCTAAATCTTTTGGACTTGAACCAAGAATAGCTTTGCTTTCTTATTCTAGTGGTGATAGCGGTAAAGGGGAAAGTGTAGATCTTGTAAAAGAAGCATTAAAAATTGCTAAAGAAAAATACCCTGAGTTAAATATAGATGGTCCTATGCAGTTTGATTGCGCTTATGATCTAAAGACTGCGGCAAAGAAAATGCCAAATTCTAAGATAGCAGGCCATGCAAATGTATATATTTTTCCTGATCTTAATGCAGCAAATATTTGTTACAAAGCAGTTCAAAGAACCGCTAATGCTTTAGCAATCGGTCCTATTTTACAAGGTCTTAAAAAACCTGTTAATGATTTAAGTCGTGGATGTTTGGTAGATGATATTGTAGATACTGTTATTTTAAGTGCTATACAAGCTCAATAGAAAGGAATAATAAATGAAAATTTTAGTTTTAAATTCAGGTTCTTCATCGATTAAATTTAAATTTTTTGATAATAAAATCGTTAAAGCCAGTGGCTTAGTAGAGAAAATCGGAGAGCAAAATTCAAAAGTTATATTAAAAAATGTTTTAAATAATGAAAGTTTTGAAAGAGAATTAACAATAAATAATCACGAAGAAGGACTTAGTATAGTTAATGAGCTTTTTAAAGAATCAGGAATTTTAGCGGATTTAAATGCTCTTGATGGCTGTGGTCATCGTATAGTTCATGGGGGAAGAAATTTAAGTGAGCATTGTTTAGTAGATGACTATGTTCTTAAAGAGATAGATAGGGTTAGTATTTTTGCTCCTTTGCATAATCCTGCCCATTTAGCAGGTATAAAAACAATGATTAAAGCTGCACCTAGTGTTGCTAATGCAGCTATTTTTGATACAGCTTTTCATCGCACTATGCCTGATTTTGCTTATATGTATGCTTTGCCTTATGATTTTTATGATAAGCATAATATTAGAAGATATGGTTTTCATGGGACTTCTCATGCTTATATTAGTTCTAGAGCGGCAAAATTTCTTCAAAAAGATCAAAATGAATTAAATGTCATCTCTGCTCATCTTGGAAATGGCGCAAGTGTATGTGCTATAGAAAAAGGTAAGAGTGTAGATACTTCTATGGGCTTTACTCCACTTGAAGGACTTATTATGGGAACGCGTTGTGGAGATTTAGACCCTGCTATTTTACCTTTTATAAGTCATATCAAAGGTTTAACTATAGAAGAAATAGATACACTGATGAATAAAAAAAGTGGAGTATATGGAATTTGTGGTTATAATGATTTTAGAGATATAGAAAGAGAGATAGAACAAGGTAATGATAAAGCACGCTTGGCTCTTGATATGTTTTGTTATCGTCTTGTTAAATATATAGGATCCTACTTTGCCGTGTTGCCAAAAACCGATGCTATTATTTTTACAGGTGGTATAGGAGAAAATGATAGTTTGGTTCGACAAAAAGTATGTGAGAGATTAGCTCATCTTGGTATCGAGTTAGATTTTGAACTTAACAAACAAAGGATTTCGGGCGAAAGAATGATAAATCATGCAAATTCTAAAGTTAAAGTGCTTGTTATTCCTACAGATGAAGAATTAGAAATCGCTAGAATTACAGAAGAATTAATAAGCAATTGAAAGAGGTTTATATTTAGTAAAAATTAATTTTCTTTAGATAAAATTTTAATTAAAAAATAAAGCATGGATTATGAAAAAATTTAAAGAATTTAGCCTTCGTTTTTTATTTAAAGTATCAGAACAACCTGTTTTAGTGAAGGATTTATTAGAGGCAAATGCACTTTTTAATGACGGTATGCTTGTAGATCCTTCTAAGCTAAATTTTAATTTCAAAATTCTAAATTCTTATATTTATTTTGGTGTTTTTTGTGCTGTGGTTTTGTTACCATTGCTTTTAATTACTCATTATTTTTTAACAAAACTTGACTTTCATATAAGCATAGTGAGTGCTGTTATGGTTACTGCTTGTGTATTTATAGGATATGATATTTTTAAAGTTTATACTCGCAAAATAATCTCAAAAAAAATAATACAAAAAGCCTGGGCTTTGCATTTCCCTTATTTTGCTTATGAAAAATACTCTATAATGGCAGGTGAAATTTATAAGGAAGCCTTAAAAGAGGAAATTCCAAAAGCAAATTTAGAGCAGTATGTTTTAGATAAGATTATTCATTCTAAATAGTCTAAAATTTGATTTTGGAATCGCATATTTTCAAGCCTTCTTTTTAAATCTTTATTTTCTTCGTTTAAAACGCTTTCTTCTGTTCTTAATGTAGCAATTTCTCTACTAAGATAATAAATTTGATTTCTAATATAAATTTGTGGAGCAAATAAAAATAACGCAAAACTAACAAGTAAAGCCGCAAAAAGAAGATGATTGAAATTTAGGTTTCTATCTTCTTTGGTGGCATTAGAGTAGCCTTCTAATAAAACATTTTTTGCCTTTTGAGCATCTTCATCATTTTGTTGTTTTTCTTGGGCTTGATTGGATGGTTTTGGAAGTTCTTGTTTATTTTCTTGTGGTGTTATCTTTTTTTGTAAATTTTCCAAACTTTGTTTAATATCGGGTTGTTTTTTAATATCAGGTCGTTTTTCTATAGTTTGGGAATTTTGTATTTTAGGCTCAGTTTTTTGAATTTTTTCTATAGATTTTATAGATTCTTTTTTTTCTTTTTTATCTTGGATAGGGTTTTGATCATTTTTTGTTTGAATTTTTGGTTTGGTTTGAATATTTTTTATCTCGTTTATTTTTTTTCTTCCAAACGAAAAAATCTTTTTAGTTTTTTTATTTTCTTCTTTTTTCCTTTCTTTCATTTTGGAAAAAAATTTTTTAGCAAGAGATTGCTTTTCTTCTAATTTAACATTGATCAGATCTTCTTTTAAATATATATTTGATTTTTTAGTATGTTTTGACTCATACTCTTCATCGAGTTCTTCTAAGAATTTATTAGGAGTCTTTTTTTTAAAACGACGTCTTAAAATATCATCGCTAGAAATTTCATCTCTTAAATCATCATCAAGCGGTTTGCCTTGATTTATAGCGCGAGAAAATTTCAGCATTTTTTGGCGTATGTTTTGGCGTTCTTTTATAAAATCATCTTCTAGCATTATTTATTGTCCAAATTATTAAAATAAAAAGCCCGCATTTTAGCACAACTAGAGCGAGAATTTTTTAAAAGTTCTTCCTTGCTTGCACTTATAGCTTTTTTGGTTATTATTTGCCCTAGGCTATGGTTATTTCCACATTCGCAACGCATTATTTTTTCATCACAAATGCAGTTTTTTGACCATTTTTTGAAAAAATTTTTTACTATTCTATCTTCCAAAGAATGAAAACTAATGATTGCTAAAATGCAATTTTTTGGTTTTAAATTTTCTAAATGCCCAAGAAAATCTTTAAGCACTTTAAGTTCTTGATTTACTTCTATTCTAATGGCTTGAAATGCTAAGGTGGCTTTGGAAATTTTTCTATGATTTTGTTTGCCTTTTCCTATGATTTGATAAAGTTCCTTGGCGCTTTTGATTGGATTTTTACTTCTTTCTAGGCAAATTTTTTCAGCAATAAAATGTGCATCGTGCAATTCTCCATAATCTTTAAAAATGGAAGTTAATTGCTCTTTTGTATAAGTATTAATAATCTCATAAGCCGATATTTTGGAGTTTTGATTCATTCTCATATCCAAAAAGTCAGAATTTACACTAAAACCTCTTTCGTTACTATCAAGTTGAAATGAAGAAACTCCAATGTCTGCTAAAATACCTCTTAATTCTTCTTTATGTGAAATTTTTTCTAAAACTTCACTAAAATTACTTTGTATAAAAGTTATCCTATTGTGAAAATCTTTAAGACGTTTTTTAGAAAATTCTAAAGCTTGTTGATCTTGATCGCAAGCAATGATTTCAAGATCAGGATGATTTTTAAGCAAAGCTTCACTGTGTCCGCCAAATCCTAAAGTGCAGTCTAAAAAATAACCTGTTTTAAGATTTTTAAAAATCTCTTGAACTTCATTAAGTAAAACTGGGATATGAGGAATTTCCAAAATCAATCCTAATAAATTTTTATAAACTATAATTATAACTAAATTTCATTGTAAAAATCATAAAATTTAAAGAACAAATATTTTTTTGGTAAAAATTCTATAATTAAACTCCACTTAAACACTTCTACGATACAATATCTAGTTTAAATTTAATCAAGGAATGATATGCTTACTTGGATGCAACATCACAAAAAATATCTTGTTGTTACTATATGGGTTAGTACTATAGCTTTTGTTGGCGCCGGCTTTTTAGGTTGGGGTGCTTATGATTTTAATCTCAATAGAAGTTCGAGTGTTGCAACTGTAGGAAATGAAAAGATAGGTTTTAGCGAATTTGATACTAGATATAGACAGATTTTAAGTTATTATAATCAAATTAGCAATGGTGCTTTAACTCCAGAAAATGCTGAGCAACTAGGCATTAAAAATATAGCTTTAAGTTCTCTTGTTGAAGATAAGCTTTTGTTAAATTTTGCTAAAGATTTGGGTATTGGCATAAACGAGAATGAAATTTTACAAAAACTTGCAAATACTAGAGAATTTCAAGATTCTACAGGGGATTTTAACAAAACAATTTATTATGAACTTTTAAATGCCAATAATTTAACTCCAAAAGATTATGAAACACAACTTGCAAATGAAGTAATTACCGATAAACTTAATCAAATTTTTAATATTCCTAGCAAAGATGAGGAATTAAAAATGTTAGCTTCTAGTTATTTTATGCAAGATGCTTTAAGTATTGCAAAAATTGATTATGACAAAAAAAATATTAAGATTAATGAAGAGGATTTAAAAAAGCTTTGGAATGAACATAAAGAAGATTATAAAACTAAAAAAATATATGAAATTTCAACTTATTTTTTGCCAGTTAACAATGAGAAAATTGACGACAAAGAATTAGAAAAATTTTATAATCAAGATGAAAATAAACTAAAATATAAAGATTTTGCAGGTAAAGTAATGGATTTTCAGTCTGCTAAAAATGAAGTTGCTAAAGATTATGCTTTAACACAACTAAAGAATGTGGCTAATGCTAAATTTTTAGATTTAAAAAATGGGAAAGATAATTTTCAAAAAGATCAAAATATTAGTGAATCTGATGTTTATTATCCAATTGATCTTTTGAATAAAGCTAAAAATGGAGATGTTTTACGACCAGCACCTTATAATAACGGATATATCATAGTTAAACTAAATAAAGTAGATCCTATAAGAAAGAAAACTTTTGAAGAAGCTAGAGAAGAAGTTTTACCTATGTATTTAAGCGAACAAGCTAGAAAAAATTTAGAAGAAAAAGCCAAAAATAGTTTAATAAATTTTAAAGGCGATGATATAGGCTTTGTAAGTCGAGATAGTTCTCGCGAGAGTGTAAAGCTTAGTGATAAGATATTAAATGATTCTGAATTTGCTTATTTTTTAATGAATGTATTTAATGCTGATCAAAATAGTTCTTATGTGGTCATTAACGACAATAAAGCAATATTATATAAAATAAATAAACAAAAATTAGATATGAACTCCGATAAATTTAAACAATACAAAACTATGCTTGAGCAAAATTTGCAAAATTTAAAAGCAAATGAGCTTAAGCAAGAACTTGTTGATGAACTTAAAAAGATATATCCAATAAAAATTTATTATAAAGGGAATTGATTTTGAATATATTAGGAATTGACTTAGGCTCAACCCAGACTTGTGCCATTATTGCTCAAAAAGATGAAGATGGATTAAAAATTATTGGTTTTTCCAAGTCAAAAACCAACGGGGTTAAAAAAGGTGCCATTACCAATATAGAGCTTGCTTCTAAATCTATTGAAGAAGCTGTTAGAAGTGCTGAGATGATGAGCGGAGTTCATTATGATAAGGTTGTGGTGTCTATATCAGGTGCTTATACTAAAAGCGTTGATAGTGTAGGTGTTGTTAATATTCCAAATCATGAAATAGGCATTAAAGAAATTCATCGTGCTGTAAGTACAGCTAAGCATACTGCCAATCTACCAAGTGGTTATGAAATTATTCATGTTTTGCCTTATAATTTTAAGGTTAATGATCTTGAACATGTTGATGATCCTTTGGGAATGAGTGGTAATCGTTTAGAAGTTTCAACCCATATAGTGATTTCACAAGAATCTCATATTAAAAATCTTAAGAAAGCGGTTGAATTAGCTGATTTAAGAGTGGATAATATAGTTCTTTCAGGATATGCTTCAGCTATAGCTTGTTTAGATGATAGCGAAAAGGAATTAGGCGCTGTTTTGATTGATATGGGTGGAGCGATTTGTGATATGGTTGTTCATACTGGAAATTCAATTAGATATAATGATTGTTTGCAAATTGGCTCGATTAATATCACCCAAGATTTATCAATGGCATTGCATACACCTTTAAAAGAAGCAGAAAAAATCAAGCTTAATTATGCAGCTCTTTCACAACAGCCTAATACCCTTATACAAATTCCTTCAATGGGTGATGAAAGAAAGGTTAATGAAGTTTCTTTGGATATTATTTCAAACGTAATTTATGCAAGAGCGGAAGAAACTTTGATGATTTTGGCAAAAATCTTAAGTGATAATCGTTATGCCAATGCTATAGGCGGTGGAGTTGTTTTAACAGGTGGAATGACTAAGTTAGCAGGTATTGATGAGCTAGCTCCTGCAACATTTGATAATCGCTCAGTTAGACTAGCTACTGCAAGAAAAGATTTGATTACTGGTTTTAGTGAAATTTTTAATGATCCTGAAAATACTTGTGCTATAGGACTTTGTTTATATGGAGCTGGGTATTTTACGCCTTATGAACTTGATTCTAATGAAAAATTAAGATATAAAGGGGAAATTGAAAATTTTAATCGTCAAATTAAACAAGATATTGTTTTGCAAAAAGATGCAGAAAGTGAAATAAAATCTGATTTTTTTGATGAAAATTTGCAAGAAAATGATACAATTGCAATACAAGAACAATTAGATTTTAAAGAGCCAAAAGAAAAAAAACCTAGCGTTTTTTCAAATATCTGGCATAAAATTATGAATCAATTTTAACAAGGAGAAATTTTTATGAGTGAATTTTTAGTAGAAGAAATGCAACATAATAAAGGTGCAAAAATTAAGGTTATAGGCTGCGGTGGCGGTGGCGGTAATATGATCAACCATATGGTTAAAATGGGATTAAATGATCTTGATTTAATTGCAGCAAATACTGATGCACAAGCTATTTCAATTTCATTAGCAAAAACTAAAATTCAACTTGGCGAGAAAAAAACTAAAGGTTTAGGCGCTGGTATGCTTCCTGAAGTAGGTGCAGAAAGTGCTAGAGAAAGTTTTGAAGAAATAAAAGCAAGTCTTAGTCAAAGTGATATTGTATTTATTGCTTCAGGTTTTGGTGGAGGTACTGGAACGGGTGCAACTCCAGTTATTGCACAAGCAGCTAAAGAGATTGGAGCTTTAACTGTTTCTGTTGTAACTATGCCTTTTGCATTCGAAGGAAAACAAAGAAAAAAACTTGCTGAAAGCGGTCTCCTTGAGCTTAAAAAAGAAAGTGATTCTATTCTTGTAATTCAAAATGAAAAATTATTGAGCATTATTGATAAAAAAGCAGGCATTAAAGATGCTTTTAGATTGGTTGATGATATTTTAGCTCGTGCTGTAAAAGGTATGGTGTCTATCTTGCTTGATAATGGAGATATTAATGTTGACTTTGCGGATGTAAGAACCATCATGAGTCATCGCGGACTCGCACTTATGGGTGTTGGTAGTGCTAGTGGTGAAAATGCTATAGAAGAGGCTCTTTCAAACGCTATAGAATCTCCTTTGCTTGATGGAATGGATATTAAAGGTGCCAAGGGAGTTATTTTACATTTTAAAACAAGTTCTAATTGCTCTTTGTTTGAAATTTCAGCAGCAGCAAATAGTATACAAGAAATTGTTGATGAAAATGCTAAGATTATTTTTGGTTCTACCACAGATGATAGCATGGAAGATAGAGTTGAAGTAACTATTATTGCGACAGGGTTTGAAGACAAAGATACAGTAGCTAAAAAATCTACCGAAGAAGCTCAAGCTTCTAAGAAAAATCCTTATTTAAGTCTTAAAAAGGTAAGCGGTGGTTACGATGAAGAGATAATGGCACAAATTGAAACACCGACTTTCTTGCGTCGTCAAATGGATTAAAATTGATTTTTAAAGCAAGATTGAGTCAAATCTTGCTTTTTATAGTTTAAAATTCTCTCCTAATAATCTTTCAAATATTTATTTTTCTTTGTTTTTAAAAGTTGGAACACTCTTTGCTTTTATAGCTATAAAAATCTTAATTTTATAGGTGAAAATATGCAAAATGGATATTATCAAGCAACTGGCGGAATGGTAACTCAGTTCAATAAACTTGATGTGATTACTAATAATCTTGCCAATATTAATACAAGTGGATATAAAAGAGATGATGTGGTTATTGCAGATTTTAAAAGGATTTTTAAAGAAACTCAGGATGAGTTGCCTATAGAAAATCACACAAGAGATGCATCTCGTTTTGTAAATACTACAATAGATGGAATCCCGCAAGTTTCTCAAGAATATACGGATTTTAGCCTAGGTTCTTTAAAGGCCACAAACAATCCTTTGGATTTGGCAATGACTAGAGAAGATGCTTTTTATTTGGTTCAGACCAAAGATGGAGAAGTAAGATTAACTAAAGATGGAAATTTTCAACTTGATGATGAGGGTTATTTGGTAAATAAGCAAGGATACAAGGTATTAAGTAGTGATTATTTTAATAATCCTCAGAATGCTGGCATACGCATTCCTAATGGTGCTGTTCAAATTAGCGTTGATAAAAACGGAAGCATTGAAGTTGATGGAGTTCAAAATGCAAGATTATTTGTAGCACAAGTAGATGATATAAGAGCTTTGCAAAAAGATGGAGATAATGTCTATAAAATAGATGATCTAACCCGTATTAGAGATTTGGAAAACTCCAATGCCATTCGCCAAGGTTTTTCTCAGGGATCAAATGTTAATCCAGTTACTGAAATGGTAGGACTGATTGAAGCAAACAGAATGGTAGAAATGTATCAAAAAGTTATGACAGCTCATATGGATGACTTAAATCAAGAAGCTATCAATAAGCTTGCAGCTGTTAAATAATTTAAAATAAAATAAAAAAAAGGATTAAAAATGATGAGATCACTTCATACTGCTGCTACGGGAATGGTAGCGCAGCAAACACAAATTGATGTTACTTCAAATAACATCGCCAATGTTAATACAGCAGGCTTTAAGAAAAGTCGCGCAGAATTTGCTGACCTTATGTATCAAGTTATGAAGTATGCAGGAACTTCGACTTCAGCTACTACTCTTTCTCCTTCGGGTATAGAAGTGGGTGTGGGTGTGCGTCCAACAGCGGTAACTAAAGTTTTTACTGAAGGAAATTTAAAATCAACAAGTACTGATGGTCTTGATATGGCTATTGCAGGTAATGGGTTTTTTCAAATACAACTTCCTGATGGCACTATAGGATATACTAGAAATGGGCAATTTACAAAAGATAATGAAGGTAATATTGTAAATTCAGATGGTTATAGACTTTTACCTGAGATGACAATACCTGAAGGCGCAACAGCAATTAATGTTGCTACAGATGGAACCGTTTCTGTAATGCTACCAGGGGAGCAACAAGAAACTCAAATTGGCCAAGTGGAGCTAGTTCAGTTTATAAATCCAGCGGGTCTTCATTCTATGGGTGATAATCTTTATCTTGAAACAGGAGCAAGTGGTGCACCTGTTGCGGGTATAGCAGGACAAGATGGGCTTGGAACCATAAGACATGGATTTATAGAACTTAGTAATGTTCAGCTTGTTGAAGAAATGACAGATCTTATCACAGGACAAAGAGCTTATGAAGCGGGTTCTAAGGCAATTACAACAAGTGATGATATGCTAGGAATTGTAAATCAGCTTAAGCGATAGTTGATATAAAATAAATATTTTTAATTCTTTTTTAGTTTAATGGCGTGTTAAACGCCATTAAATTTTTAGCAAGAGTAGCAAGTTTTAAATTCATAAGCAGTTGGACGAGCTTCTACTGGCCAAACTTGTGTTTCAAATTTTAAATGCTGATAGTCATCGATAAAAATATCACTCATTACAGGTTTTAAATAAGAATTATGTCGGATTAAAGCTTCTAAACTTCCTCTTAGAGTATGTGGTAATTGCTCTATCCCTTTTTCACGTATTTCATCCAAAGTAAGATCAAATAAATTTTCATCCATAGGACCCACAGGAATGGTTTTATTTTTGATTCCATCAAGACCTGCCATTAAAAGACTAACAAAAGCTAAATAAGGATTAGCAGTGCTATCAGGGAAGCGAATTTCTATACGAGCTGAATTTTTACCTATGCCATAAGGAACGCGACAACTTGCTGATCTGTTTTGACAAGAATAAGTTAAAATACAAGGAGCTTCAAAGCCAGGAACTATTCTTTTGTAAGAGTTGGAACTTGGATTTGTAAAAGCTGCAACACTTCTAGCATTTTTTAAAATTCCACCTATATAATTTATAGCAGTTTGACTAAGTCCACTGTATCCATCTTTATCGTAAAATAAATTTACTCCATCTTTCCATAAGCTCATATGAACATGCATACCATTGCCATTATCTCCGTATAAAGGTTTTGGCATAAAAGTGGCAGTTTTGCCATTTAAATGAGCTACCATTTTTACAACATATTTGTAAATTTGAACATTGTCAGCTGCTTCTACAAGCGTGCCAAAATTTACTCCTATTTCAGCTTGTCCTTGTGCAACTTCATGATGATGAACAAAAGTTTTAAGACCTACTTTTTCAAGGGTTTGAACCATTTCAGAACGAATATCTACTAAAGAATCAATTGGCTGAACTGGAAAATATCCACCTTTGTTTCTTGGCCTGTGTCCAGTATTGTAGCTATCGGTAAATTCTCTATCATCATTCCACTCTCCTTCTTCGGTATCAACTTCATACTTAGAACAATGAGTAGTATCAACTATTTTTACACTATCAAAAACAAAGAATTCATTTTCTGGTCCAAAGTAAGCAGTATCAGCTATGCCACTATTTTTAAGGTGTTCCATTGCTTTTTTTGCTATGCTTCTTGGACATTTTTCATACATTTGTCCTTTGTAAATATCATACACATCACAAAATACTATGATAGTAGGATCAGCCGTAAAAGGATCTAAAAAAGCACTTTGAGCATCAGGTTTTAAAATCATATCTGATTTTTCTATAGGTTGCCATCCATGAATTGAGCTTCCATCAAATGGAATGCCAGTTTGAAATGTTTCTTTATTGATTGCATGAAGATTATAGGTAATATGATGCCAAGTTCCTATCATATCTGTAAAACGAAAATCAACAAAAAGCACTTCATTTTGTTTACAAAATTTGAAAAAATCATCTATATTATTAACAAATTTTCCCATATTTTTACTCCTTATATGTAATTAAATTTATAAAATTATATCATAAAATTTTTAATTAAGATTTAATTAATATATTTTTTTTAATAAATTTAAAAATTTAATTTAAAGAGATTAAAAAATAAAAATTTATATTTTTGTTTTAGATAAAATTGATTATAATTTTGAGCAATTATTGAAAATCTAGATTTAAAAAAGGAAAAAAATGACTCAAGAAGAGCTTGATGCTTTGATGAATGGTGATGTTGATCTTGATTCAGAGACAGAAGCAGAGGTAAAAACCGAAGAATCGAATACCGAAGAAGATGCTTTGATGTTAGAAGATGTCAAAATAGCTGATTACAAACCTAATCCTAGTGTAGTATGGCCACCACCCCCACCAAATCAGGAGCATAAAGTTGTGCATCAGTTAGATGATGTTACAAAAGATAGCGAGCTTAAAGCAACGGAAATGATGGATAAGCTTGAAAGTATTAATAATTTCTTTGCGGATTCTGAAAGTTTACTCAAAGAAATAAATAAAGCAATAGAAAAAAATATTGATATTTTTTCCAAACTTAATGAAAAATTTCCTAATGTAGAAAGTTTCAGTGAAGCTTTAGAATTAAACAATCAAGCTAAAAAAAGTTCTAGGGAGATTGTCGGAAATCTTCAAAGCGGACAAGATGAAGTGATGATGGCAATGGATGCAATGCAGTATCAAGATATACATCGTCAAAAAATCGAACGTGTTATTAATGTAATGCGTGCTTTAAGCCGTTATATGAGTTCTTTATTTGAAGGTAAAATTGATGATAAAAAACGTGTAAGTTCTGCAGTGCATATTGAAGGTGATAGCACTACTGATGTTGTAAGTAATGATGATATAGAAGCTTTAATTGCAAGTTTAGGGCAAAAATGATCATTCCTGAAATAGTAGCTCCTGCAGGAAATTTCACAAAATTAAAAATTGCTTTAGCTTATGGTGCAGATGCGGTTTATGCGGGTGTGAATAATTTTTCTTTAAGATCACGTACTGCAAGAGAATTTAATTATGAAAGTTTTGAAGAAGCTATCAAATATACTCATGAGCGTGGTAAGAAAATTTATGTTACTTTAAATGGTTTTCATTTGAGTTCTCAAATTGAAGGTTTAAAAAGACATATATTAAAATTACGTGAGATGAAACCCGATGCTTTTATTGTAGCTTCTGTTGGAGCTATGCGTCTTGTTAAAGAACTTGCACCTGAAATTTCTTTACATGTTTCTACTCAGGCAAATATTTTAAATTATTTAGATGCTCAAGTTTATAAGGATTTGGGTGCTAAAAGGGTTGTAATTGCCAGAGAATTAGGGCTTAAAGACGCTAAAGCTTTAAAGGAAAATTGCGATATTGAACTCGAAGCCTTTGTGCATGGTTCTATGTGTTTTGCTTATTCAGGGCGTTGTTTAATAAGCTCTGTGCAAAGTGGAAGAATGAGCAATCGTGGATCTTGTGCAAATGATTGTAGATTTAATTATGAGCTTTATGCTAAAAATCCAGAAAATGGCACTTTATTTCGCTTAGAAGAAGATGAAAATGGTACTCATATTTTTAATTCTAAAGATTTAAATCTTTGTTCTTATATAGAAAAAATCATGCAAGAAAATTGTATCAGTGCTTTTAAAATAGAAGGGCGTACTAAAAGCGAATATTATGTTGCGCTTACAACAAGGACTTATAAAATGGCCATACAAGATGCTTTAGAGGGTAAATTTGAGTCAAGTAAGTATGAAAAAGAGATTGCTACACTTAAAAATCGTGGTTTTACAGATGGCTATCTTGTTTCGCGTCCTTTGGAAAAAACCGACACGCAAAATCATAATACAAGCATAGAAGAAGGTTCTCATCAAGTGCATGCTATAAGCGAAGATGGAAGCTTTTTTAAATGTAAAGGGAAAATCGTTTTAAACACGCCTTATGAAATTTTAGCCCCTTTAGGCGATGTGATTCAAACTTGCGATAATGAACTAGGTAAAATTTATCAAAAAGAGGATAAATATTTTATAGAGTTTAAAAAACTCATTGCTAAAAACAATAAAGAATTTAGCGAAATTCATAGTGGCAATGAACATGAAATCCAATTACCAAATAAAATCAGTGCATTAAGTTTTTTAAGAAAGGAAATATAGATGAATTTTGTTTCTATTTTAATGGGAAGCAAGAGTGATTATGAGACTATGAAAGAGGCTGCTAAAACTTTAGAAAGTTTTGGGGTAAAGTATGAACTTATCATCTCATCAGCTCATCGTAGTCCAAAAAGAACAAAAGAGTATATTGCAAATGCTGAAGAAAAAGGTGTGAAGGTTTTTATAGCAGCAGCTGGAATGGCAGCGCATTTGGCTGGAGCTGTTGCAGCTTATACAACAAAACCTGTTTTAGGAGTGCCTATGCCAGGAAGTAATCTTGCAAGTATGGATTCTTTGTTTTCTACGGTGCAAATGCCTAGTGGAATTCCTGTAGGAACTTTAGCTATTGGCAAGGCTGGAGCAATCAATGCTGCTTATTTAGCTATGCAAATTTTAGCTATTTATGATGTTGATTTAGCGCAAAAGCTTAAAGAAGATCGTCTTGAAAAAGAAAAAAAACTTATATCTGATTCAAAAGAAGTAGAAGTTTTATTATAAGGGATAAAAATGCAAACCTATCTTGAACTTGAAGAATTTTGTAAACTTGTGCATTTAAATGAAGATGTGGTTAAGGGTATGATGGCCAATGGGGCTTTAAATTTTAAAGAAGAAGAGGGTAAAATTTACATCGAAGCTCATCAAGGTACTTTTAGTGTAGTGCCTAGTTCTGCAAAATCTCAAACTGCAATGGTAAATTCAATGACTTTAGCAGGAGAAAGTTTTGTTGAAAAAACAATAGGAACTATTTTAAATTTACATGAAAAAGTTTTAGATGCTAAAGATGAAACACTTGAAGCATTAAAAAATGAAAATAAATTTTTAAAAGATGCCCTTTATTCTATGCAAGAACTTTATGATGAAGATAGAAAAACTATAGAAACTTTAAACAATGAGCTAAAACATGCGCGTGAAGAGATAGAATTTCTCAAGCGTAAATATAAATTAATGTGGAGTAAAACTGTAGAAATTTTTGGAGCTAAGACAGAGCCTGATTTGGAAATGAATAAAAATTTAGAAAAACCTATTGAAAATATGGAACGATAAAGAGAGATGCAATGACTTTTTCACAAATGATACTTAATTTACAAAATTATTGGCAAAAGCAAGGTTGTGCGATTATGCAGCCTTATGATATGCCAGCAGGTGCAGGAACCTTTCATCCAGTAACTTTTTTAAGAAGTTTAGGAAAAAAACCTTGGGCAGCTGCTTATGTAGCTCCAAGTAGAAGGCCTACTGATGGACGTTATGGTGAAAATCCTAATCGCTTAGGTGCTTATTATCAATTTCAAGTTTTGATTAAACCTAGTCCTGATAATATCCAAGAATTATATCTTAAAAGTCTTGAAAATTTGGGTTTTGATTTAAAAAGTCATGATATTCGTTTTGTTGAAGATAATTGGGAGAGTCCAAGTTTAGGTGCTTGGGGTTTAGGCTGGGAAGTATGGCTTGATGGTATGGAAGTTACTCAATTTACTTATTTTCAGCAAGTTGGAGGTATAGCAGTAGATTTAGTAAGTGCTGAAATTACCTATGGTCTTGAAAGGATAGCCATGTATCTTCAAAATGTTGATAATGTTTATGATATAGTTTGGAGTGAATTTAATGGAGAAAAAATTAAATACGCAGATGTGCATAAGCAAAGTGAATATGAATTTAGTAAATACAATTTTGAAGTAAGTGATGTTAAAATCTTGAATGAGCAGTTTGAAAATTCTTATAAGGAATGTAAAAATATTTTAGAACAAGGACTAGCTTTACCTGCTTATGATTATTGTATGCTTGCTGCACATACTTTTAATCTTTTAGATGCAAGAGGAGCAATTTCTGTAGCACAAAGACAAGATTATATGTTAAAAATTCGTGAGCTTTCAAAAAATTGTGCTGAAATTTATAAGAAAAATTTAAATGAAGCTGAGTGAAATTTATAATTTTTTAGATCAATTAAGTCCCTTTAATATCCAAGAGTCATGGGATAATAGTGGAATTTTGCTTGGAGATAAGGATAGTGAAATTTCAACTGTTTATTTAAGCTTAGATATTGATGAAAATATCATTAAAGAAGCGAGTGAAAATTCTTTAATTATCACACACCATCCTTTGATATTTAAAGGTCTAAAAGATTTATATGACAAGACTTATCCTAGGGCTTTTATCAAAGAAATGATTTGTAAAAATATTTCTTTAATCAGTATGCATACAAATTATGATTTGAGTCATTTAAATACTTATTTTACGGAAGAAATTTTAGGTTTTAAAATTTCTTTTAAAGATGAATTTTTAATTTATGTGGAAAATTCTATGTCTTTTGAAGCTTTGTGTGACTGGGTGAAAAAAAAGTTAAATTTGCAAATTTTACGTGTAAGTGATTGTGGCAAAAAAGATATTAAGCGCATTGCTATATGTACTGGAAGTGGCGGGGATTTAATTTCTAAAGTAGATGCGGATTGTTTTTTAAGTGGAGATTTTAAATATCATCAAGCTTTAGAGGCGCTTAGTAATCAAATCAGTCTTATTGATTTGGGTCATTTTGAAAGTGAGAGATATTTTTCTCAATGTTTAGCAAAAGACTTGAAAAATTTGCCGCTACAAGTTATAATAACAGTTTCAAAAAATCCATTTCAATATTTTTAAGGAAAATAAATGAATAAATATCTCGAACAATTAGTGCTTTTATCAAAAATAGATCAAGAAATTGATAGTTATGAACCAAAAATAGACAGTATTAATAAGACTTTAAAAGATGCTGAGTTAAAAATAGGAAAAATCAACGCAGATTTAGAAAAAATCGATGAAGAAATCAAAGATATAGAAAATCAAAAAATACAAAATAATGCTCATATTTCCGAGTTTTCAGCAAAAATTAAAGAGCTTTCTAAAAAAAGCGGTGCGGTAAAAACAGAAAAAGAAGCTAATGCTTTAAAAATTGAAGAAGATATTGCAAAAGAACAATTAGACGCTGCAAATGATGAGATTGTAAGACTAGATAAAATTTTAGAGAATAAAGAAACTTATAAAAAAGAACTTGAAGAAGAAAAAATCAAACAAGAGCAAAATATTAACGAGATTAGAGTAAGCATTAAATCTGAAATGGAAGTTCTTGAAAAAGATAGAATGAGTGTTTATGATAAAAAAACTAAACTTGTGAGTGAGATGAATCAAAAAGTTTTAAGTTTTTATGAGAAAATTCGCAAATGGGCGAAGAATACTGCTGTAGTTCCTGTTAAAAAACAAGCATGCTATGGATGTTTTATGAAAATTTACGATAAGACTTATCTGTCCGTTGTAAAAGGTGAAGAGATTGTAACTTGTCCTCATTGCGGAAGAATTCTTTATAAAGAGCAAGAAGAACAAAATTGATCTTTTTTTATTATTTTTTAACTTGGACGGCATTTTTATTTTGTGCCGTCTTTATTCTTTTGCTTTCTTTTTTAAAATCCAAATACAAAATTAGTTTAAAATCTCGATTTTTTCTTTATAAAAATTTACATCAAGAAAAAGCTGATGTACATTTTCATGCTTGTTCTTACGGGGAGGTAAGAAGTATTAAAGCTTTGGTTTTGAAATTTGATTCAAGAATAACTACTATTACTCAAACAGGTTTTGAGTGTGCAAAAGAATTTTGTAAAAAGGTAAATTATCTTGCTTTTGAAAATTTTTTGCCTTTTTGGTTTAATCCTTGTAAGGTTTTGGTAATTTTTGAAGCAGAATATTGGCTTATGCTTGTTTTTATGGCACGTATTTATAAGGCTAAGATTATTTTGCTTAATGCGAGAATATCTGATAAATCTTATCATTCTTATCAAAAATTTTCTTTTTTTTATAAAAAAATTTTTTCTTATATTGATGAAGTTTTTGCTCAAAGTGAATTAGATAAAGTAAGACTTGAAAGTTTGGGAGCTAAAAATGTTAAAATTTTTAAAAATATTAAGGCAAATTTAGAGATTAAAAATAATAAATTTTATATCAAACCTAAGGAAAAACTTATCATTTTTGCCAGTACACATAAGGACGAAGAAGAGCTTTTACTTGATCATTTTAAACTAGAAGAAAATGAAAAACTCATTATCGCCCCACGACACCCTGAGCGTTTTAAAGAAGTTGAAAATTTGCTTTTAAACAAAGGTTTAGAATTTGAAAAATTTAGCTCTTTAAAAGATGAAAATAAGAAATTTTCTAAAAAAATTTTACTTTTAGATACTTTAGGGGAGCTTGTAAATTTTTATGCAATTTCTGATGTTGTTGTACTTGGAGGTTCTTTCATAGAAGGCATAGGAGGACACAATCCTATAGAAGTGGCATATTTTGACAATGTATTAATCAGCGGGAAATTTATTCACAATCAAAAGGCTTTGTTTGAAGAAGTGGAAAATGTATATTTTTGTGAAAATTTAAAAGATTTAAATGATAAAATCCATTATTTAAATTTAAAAGCTAAAATTTCCAAAAAAGAAAATTTAGATCTTATCATGCAAACTATACAAAAGGGAATTGATGCAAGAAAAAGCTTATAAACTCTTAGCTTTGCAAGAAAAAATTTCAAATCGTGAAGCTAAAGATTTGATTGATAAGGGTTGTGTTTTTTCACATGGAAAAAAAGTTGTGGTTGCTAGAGCTTTGATGAGCGATAAGGCAAGATTTAATGTGATAAAAACCAAAAATCCTCAAATTATTTTTGAAGATGATAAGATTATTGCTATTAATAAACCTTACGCTTATGTGAGTGAAGACTTGGAGAAAAAATTTAATGCCAAGCTTTTAAATCGTTTAGACAAAGAAACAAGCGGTGTGATTTTGCTTTGCAAAGATGAAGATTTTAGAAAGCTTTGTATAGAAGAATTTAAAAAACACAGAGTTTATAAAAGTTATATTGCGGTTTTAGATGGGGTTTTGGCTGAAGAGGTTGAAGTGAATGAGCCTATTTTTACCATAAAAGCAAAATGTGGAGCATTAAGTAAAGTTTCAAAAGATGGTTTAAGTGCCTTAAGTATCATTACTCCTATTATGTTGCAGTCAAAAAAAACCTTAGCAAAAATAGTCATTCAAACAGGTAGAACTCATCAAATCAGAGTGCATGCTAAATTTATAAAACATGGCGTTGTAGGTGATGAAAAATATGCTGAAATTTCAAGCGATAGAATGTATTTACATAGTTATGAAATTAAAATTTTTGATTATTATTTTAAGGCTGAGCTAGATAATAGTTTTGCAAAAGTTGGCTTTGAGATAAAAAATTTAGATTTTTAAAGCCATTTAAGAAAAAATTTTGTATAATGCAAGGTTTAATTTAAAAATTTTATAGAAAGGTGATAAAGTGTTTGAGTTAGTTAGCGAATCTTTTAAATCAGCGATTAATAAATTACGTTTTGTTGATGATGAAAAAGCACTTAAGAACGCTTTAGAAACCTTAAAAAAAGCTCTTTTAAAAGCAGATGTTCACCATAAGGTAACTAAAGAGCTTTTGACTTTGATAGAAGAAGATGTAAAGCAAAACGGAATAGGTCAAAAACAATTTTTAAATGCCATTAAAGTAAATTTAGAAAATATTTTAAGTGTCAATGGCAAAAATCAAGGTTTTGTTTTTGCTTCTAAACCCCCAACAGTAGTTCTAATGGCAGGTTTGCAAGGGGGCGGTAAGACTACAAGCACTATCAAACTTGCAAATTATTTAAAATTACGCAATAAAAAAGTTTTAGTTGCAGCTTGTGATTTACAGCGTTTAGCGGCAGTGGAGCAGCTAAGACAACTTTGTGAAGCTAATGAAATTGAACTTTTCTTCATAGAAAATGAAAAAGATCCTATTAGGGTTGCTAAAGAGGCTTTAAAAAAGGCTGAAAGTTCTATGGTGGATGTTTTGCTTGTGGATACTGCTGGGCGTTTGGCTATAGATGAGACTTTGATGAATGAATTAAAAGCAGTTAAGGATGTTTTAAATCCTGATGAGATTTTCTATGTTGCTGATGCAATGAGTGGTCAAGATGGGGTTAAGACTGCGGCTAGTTTTAATGAAGTTTTAGGTATCAGCGGGGTAATTTTATCAAAATTTGATGCAGATACTAAAGGTGGAGTAGCCTTAGGTATAGCAAAACAAATCGGTATTCCTTTAAGATTTATTGGTGTAGGTGAAAAAGTAGCAGATTTAGAAGTTTTTATACCAGATCGCATAGTAAGTCGTATCATGGGCGAGGGTGATTTGGCTACTTTAGCTGAAAAAACTGCTGCAGTGATTGATGAAAAAGAAGCTAAAAAACTCAATCAAAAAATCAAAAAAGGTGAATTTAATTTTAATGATTTTCTTAACCAAATGGAAAGTATTAAAAAATTAGGAAGTATGAAGTCTTTAATCGGTATGATACCAGGGCTTGGCGGAATGGCAAATGCGGTAAAAGATATAGATTTGGATAATTCTAAAGAGATTATACATATTAAGGCAATGATTTCTTCAATGACTCCAAAAGAAAGAGAAAATCCTGATTTGTTAAATAATGCTAGAAAACGTCGTATAGCAGAGGGAGCAGGTCTTTCTCAGGTAGAAGTCAATCGTTTTTTAAAACAATTTAGTAATGCAGCAAAACTTGCAAAAAGATTTTCAGGCAAAAAAGGAATGGAGAATTTGACACAAATGATGAGTCAAGCTAGAAGACAATTTTAAATTTTATTTATAAATACTTTTTATAGTATCTATAAATAAAATTTTTAATTTTTAAGGAGTATAAATGACAGTTATTAGACTTACAAGAATGGGTAGAACTAAAAGACCATTTTATCGTATTGTGGTTACAGACAGTAGAAAACGTCGCGATGGTGGTTGGATAGAAAGTATTGGATATTATAATCCTATGGTAGAACCTGAGGTAATTAAAGTTGATGCAGAGCGTTTAGCTTATTGGAAAAGTGTTGGTGCAAAACTTAGCGATAAAGTTGCTTCTATCACTAGCAAATAATCATGGTAGAGAATTTTCTTAGGGAATACGCAAAATTAATTGCAGATTATCCTGAACAGATTAACACTCAAAAAATTGAATTAAGTGAAAATTTTTTTGAGATTGTTCTTTTTGCACATAAGGTTGATACAGGTAAGCTTATAGGTAAAAATGGAAAAATGATCAATGCTATAAAAACCGTAATCTCTGCTTATAAGAGCAAGGATGCAAGTTCTTATAGGGTAACGGTAAAAGCACTTGAGTGAAAAAGATTTTGTTCAAGTTGCAAAACTTGGTAAAACTGTGGGTCTTAAGGGTTATGTAAAATTGCATAACCTGAGCGACTTTTCTTCTCAATTTAAAAAAGATGCTACCTTTTTTATAAAAAATACCAAAGAAATATTAAAGATTAAGCATTATAATGCAAGCAATTCTACTGTTTTATTTGAGAATTATGAAGATATAGAAAAAGCTAAAGAATTAACCAATCTTATTCTTTTTCAGAGTATCGAGAAAAGTAGACAAACTTGTAAATTAAAAAAAGATGAGTTTTTTTATTTTGATATTTTAGAGTGTGAAGTTTTTGAAGAAGATAAAAGATTAGGTAAAGTTGTTGATATCTTGGAAACTGGAGCTTTTTATTTATTTGAAATTCAAAGTGATGAAAAATGGGTGAATAAAAAATATTCTAAAATATTTTTTATTCCGTATCTAGATAAATTTGTTAAAAATATAGATATAGAAAAACGACAGATTTTTTGCACGCAAGATGCTTTTTTAATTTTAGAAAATTCATGAAATTTAGTTTCGTTTCTTTATTCCCTAATCTTATGGAATTTTACTTTCAGGATTCTATACTTGCAAGAGCAAAAGAAAAAAAACTTTTCAAACTTAATTTTTATAACCCAAGAGATTTTTCTAAAAATTCTTATTATAAAGTCGATGATTATAAAATAGGTGGTGGAGCTGGACTTTTGATGCAAGCTGAACCTATGTATGAGGTGTTAAAAAGTATTCAAGAAAAAAAAGAAAATCCCTATTTTATTTTTTTAAATCCAAGTGGTAAAACCTTTAATCAAAAAGATGCCAAACGCTTAAGTAAAAAAGAACATATAGTTTTTGTGTGTGGGCGCTATGAAGGCATAGATGAAAGAGTGCTTGAAATTTTTGCGAATGAAGTTTTTAGCATAGGGGATTTTATTTTAACAGGAGGAGAATTACCTGCGCTTGTAATGTGTGATGCGATTTTAAGAAATGTTAACGGGGTTTTAGGGAATATGGAAAGTTTGGAAGAAGAAAGCTTTGAAAATAATTTACTCGAAGCACCTGCTTTTTCAAAACCTTTTGTTTTTGAGAAAAAAAATCAAAAATTTTATACTCCTTCAGAGTTTTTAAAGGGTAATCACGCTAGAATTGCAAGTTTAAAAACTACTTTGGCGTCTTGCAAAACGAAATTTTTTCGTCCAGATTTATTTTTAGAGCATGAACGCAAAAAATAAGGGATTTTTATGAAAAATAAATATATAGAACAATTTGAAGCAAAACAAATTGAAGGTAAAAATGTTCCAGATTTTCGTGCTGGTGATACTTTAAAGCTTGCAATTCGTATCAAAGAAGGAGATAAAACAAGAATCCAAAATTTTGAGGGTATTTGTATTACTAGAAGAGGTAATGGCGTAAGCGAAACTTTTATCGTACGTAAAATGGGTGCTAATAATGTTGGCGTTGAGAGAATTTTCCCTATTTATAGTGAGAGTTTGGAAAGTATTATTGTTTTGCGTCGTGGTCGTGTACGCCGTGCAAGATTATTCTACTTAAGAGATAGACGCGGTAAAGCAGCACGTATTAAAGAGCTTAAAAAATAATTTATAATTATTTTTTATTATAAGTCTAACAATTAAATAATTATAATTAATTTATAATTTTTATTATTTGATTTTAATTATTAATAATGCTCTTATATAATATTCCTTGTAAATATTATATAAGGAGAGAAAATGTTTTCTATTAAAAAAACTTTATTAATATTAGCAAGCGTGCCAATGTTTTTGAGTGCTACTGAATATCAATTAAGCACTCATGTCTTGGATATTACTTCTGGACAACCTGCTCCTAAAGTAAAAGTTGAGCTTTATAAGTTGGAAGCAAATCAACAGTGGAAAAAAGTAAGTGAAGAATTTACCGAAGAAAATGGTAGAATAGGAGATTTATTACCATATGAAAAAGCTGAAAATAGGGCTTTTGGAATTTATAAGCTTAAATTTTTTACAAAAGACTATTACACATCACACAAAATAAATACTTTTTATCCTTTTGTAGAGGTAAGTTTTGAGCTTTCTAAAGATCAAAAACATTATCATGTTCCAATAACCCTTTCTCCTTTTGGTTATTCAACTTATAGAGGAAGCTGATCAATAAAACGAAAGAAAAAACCATGTGGACTAAGAATTCTTGGAAAAACTATCCCATAAAACAGCAACCTATCTATCCAGATCAAGAGGAAATGAATAGAGTTTTAGCAAGACTTGAGAAACTTCCTCCTTTGGTTTTTGCTGGAGAAGTGAGAAATCTTCAAAAGTCTTTAGCAAGAGTTTGTAAAAAAGAAGCTTTTTTACTTCAAGGTGGAGATTGTGCTGAAAGCTTTGAAAATTTTGGCGCTGTAAATATCCGTGATATGTTTAAAATTTTACTTCAAATGGCTATAGTGCTTACATTTGCCGGTGGATGTCCTGTTGTAAAAATTGGTCGTATTGCAGGGCAGTTTGCCAAGCCAAGAAGTAGTGATTTTGAAGAGTTAAATGGTATAAGTCTTCCTAGTTATCGTGGTGATATTATTAATGGTTTTGAATTTAGCGAACAAGCACGCATTCCTGATCCACGTAGAATGCTTGAAGCTTATTATCAAAGTGCAACAACGCTAAATTTGTTGCGCGGATTTGCTAAGGGTGGTTTAGCAGATTTGCATGAAGTACATCGTTGGAATTTGGGCTTTTTAAAAAAGAGTGAACTCCATAAGCAATATACTGATATCAGTGAAAAAATTTCACAAGCTTTAGCTTTTATGGAAGCTTGTGGGATTAATACAAGTAATACCCCAAGTCTAAGAGAAGTTAGTGTTTATACTTCACATGAAGCTTTACTTTTGCCTTATGAAGAAGCTTTAACTAGAGTGGATAGTTTAAGTGGAGAAATTTACGATTGTTCAGCTCACATGCTTTGGATAGGTGAAAGAACAAGGGCGCTTGATGAAGCTCATGTACATTTTTTAAGAGGAGTAAAAAATCCTTTAGGGGTTAAAATAGGACCTAGTGCAAGTGCTGATGATATCATAGCTTTAGCAAATGTTTTAAATCCAAATAATGAAGAAGGAAGATTAAATATTATTATCCGCATGGGTGCAGATAAAATTATCAATAATTTGCCAAAAATTTTCTCCAAACTTAAAAGTGAAGGTTTAAATTTAGTATACAGCATAGATCCTATGCATGGAAATACAGTAAAAGCAGGTAATTTTAAAACACGTGAGTTTGATAAAATCATGCAAGAAGTGGGATCTTTTTTTGAGATTGCAATAAGCGAAGGGATTTATCCAGGTGGAGTGCATCTTGAAATGACCGGGAAAGATGTAACAGAATGCACAGGTGGTGCAAGCAATGTTACTGCTCAAAGCTTAGAAGATCGTTATGAGACTCAATGCGATCCAAGGCTTAATGCGGATCAAGCATTAGAGCTTGCTTTTTTAATTGCAGATTTAGTAAAAAAGGCTAGAAAATGAAACTTTATGGTATTAAAAATTGCAATTCTGTAAAGAAAGCTATGGATGCTTTAACACAAAAAGGTGTTGTATTTGATTTTATGGATATTAAAAAGATTAATCAAGATATTTTATACACATGGTTAAAACAAAAATCTTTTGAAGATCTTATCAATACTGCTGGATTAACTTCTAAAAAACTTGGTTTAAACAAAGAAAAAGTTAAAAGTTTAAATGAAAAAGAACTTGAGAAAATTGTATTAGAAAATCCAAGCTGTATTAAGCGTCCTATTATCGAGTATGAGCAAAACATATATATTGGCAAGGAATATGAGAAAATGTTATGATAGAGTGTTTGATTACACTCTATTTTTTATCAATTGATTAATTTCATTTTGATGTGGAAATCTTTCGCTTTCGCAATTAATAAGTTGTGTTTTAGAGAAGATAACTTTTCCGTCTACTTCAACGACAAAATCACCTCTACCGCCAATTTCAAATTCTACTTCAATATCTTTGAAATCGCTTTGTAGTTCTTCTGCAACCCTTGCAGCTTGTGGGCGATAATTTCAAAGATTACAATAAGTAATTTTTACTTTCATTATTTCATCCTTTGAAAAGTTTATTTTATTTAAGATTAAAATCTTAAATTTTTATTATAGTTTATTTTGGCTGAATTTTTGCCTTTTTGTAAAATTTAAGTTGAAATTTAGGGCCAATTTCTTTCAAATTCAGCGAGAAAAATTTATAATTTTTATCAAAATTACAATAAGCCTTAAAAAATTAAAGGAAGAAAATGAGTCAATTTACACACTTGCATTTACATACAGAATATTCTTTGCTTGATGGAGCCAATAAGCTTAAAGAATTAGCTTTGACTTTAAAAGAGCAGGGTGCTACAAGTGTGGCTATGACAGATCATGGAAATATGTTTGGGGCAATTGATTTTTATCAAACAATGAAAGCACAAGGTTTAAAACCTATCATTGGTATGGAAGCGTATTTGCATAATCACGATGAATTAGATGATAAAAGTTCTCGTCAGCGTTTTCACCTTTGTTTGTATGCAAAAAATGAGATCGGATATCAAAATTTAATGTATTTAAGTTCTCAAAGTTATATTAAAGGTTTGTATTATTATCCGCGTATCAATAAAAAGCTTTTGGAAGATTATAGCGAAGGTCTTATTTGTTCTTCTGCTTGCTTGCAAGGTGAAGTAAATTGGCACTTAAATACTTATAGTGAAAGAAATGTGCGTTTTGGTGCAAAAGGCTATGAAGCAGCAAAAGAAGCAGCATTATGGTATAAAAAAGTTTTTAAAGATGATTTTTATTTTGAAATCATGCGTCATGGTATAAGTGATCAAAGAATGATAGATGATGATATTATCAGACTTTCTAAAGAATTAAATATAAAAATCATTGCTACAAATGATACGCATTATACTTTTAAAGAAAGAGCGGCTGCCCATGAGGTTTTTATGTGTATAGCTATGGGAAAAAAACTTAATGATCCTGATAGAATGCGTCATAGTGTGCATGAATTTTATGTTAAAAGTCCTGAGCAAATGAGTGAGCTTTTTGCAGATATTCCAGAAGCTATAGAAAATACACAAGAAATCGCACAAAAATGTAATTTAGAGCTTAATCTTGGCAATCCCACTCCACCGAATTTCAAATTTACAAGAGAATATGCTAAAGATCATAATATTACCTTACCTGAAGAAACAAAAGAATTTAGCTTTGATAATGATGACATAGTTTTTGAAGAGCTTTGTAAAAAGGGACTTGAAGAGAGATTAAAATTTATCGATGAAAGTAAGCATAAAGAATATAAACAAAGACTTGAAGTAGAAATTAATATCATTAAAAATATGAAATTTTCAGGTTATATGCTTATTGTTCATGATTTTATTAAAGTGGCTAAAGATAAAGGCATTCCAGTAGGTCCTGGAAGAGGATCAGCTGCAGGAAGTTTGGTTTCTTATTGTTTGAGGATTACGGATTTAGATCCTATTCCTTATAGTCTACTTTTTGAGCGTTTTTTAAATCCTGAGCGTGTGAGCATGCCTGATATTGATGTGGATTTTTGTCAAGACAGACGTGCTGAAGTGATTGATTATGTGATTGATAAATATGGAGCAGATAAGGTTGCACAGGTTATTACCTTTGGTAAGCTTTTAGCTAAAGGGGTGATTCGTGATGTGGCTAGAGTTTGTGATATGAGTATTCAAGATGCTGATGAGCTTGCTAAACTTGTGCCTGAAGAGCTTAAAATCACTCTTGATGCTGCTTATGAAAAAGAACCTAAAATCAAAGAATTTATTGAACGTCATCCTAAGGGTCCTGAAGTTTGGGAATATGCAAGAGCTTTAGAAGGATTAAATCGCAATGCCGGTATGCACGCAGCAGGTGTTGTAATTTCTAATGAAAGTTTATGGAAGAAAACTCCGCTTTTTAGACAAAGTAAAAATGATGAAAGACATTTAGTAACGCAGTATTCTAAAGATCATTTAGAAGATGTGGATTTGATAAAATTTGACTTTTTAGGTCTAAAAACTTTAACAGTAATCAATAATGCAATCAAGCTTATTAAAAAGCGTTATAATAAAGACATTATTTGGGAAACTATAGATGTAAATGATAGCAAAGTTTATAAAACCATACAAAGTGGAAATACTTTAGGGATTTTTCAAATTGAATCAGGCGGTATGCAAAGCTTAAATGCACGCTTAAAACCAGAGCGTTTTGAAGATATCATTGCGGTTCTTGCACTTTATCGTCCAGGCCCTATGGAATCAGGAATGCTTGATGATTTTATCGATAGAAAGCACGGTTTAAAAAGTATAGAATATCCTTTTGACAGCTTAGAAAAGGTTTTAGAACCTACTTATGGGGTTATTGTTTATCAAGAACAGGTTATGCAAATTGTTCAAATTATAGGTGGCTTTTCTTTAGGAGGTGCTGATGTAGTGCGTCGTGCTATGGGTAAAAAAGATCCTGAGAAGATGAAAAAGCTTAAAACTGATTTTGCAGATGGAGCAGAAAAGCAAGGATATGATAGAGCAAAAGCTGAGGATTTATGGGAGCTTATCGTAAAATTTGCAGGATATGGTTTTAATAAATCTCACTCTGCGGCTTATGCGTTGGTTACTTTTCAAACAGCTTATTTAAAAACTTATTATCCTAGTGAATTTATGGCAGCGCTTTTAACAAGCGAAGAAAACAATGTGGATAAAATTGCTGTTTATATTGATGAGATGAAAAAAATGAATATTAAACTTTTACCTCCATCGATTAACAAAGCGATCCGTGAATTTAGTGCTTTAGAGCAAGATGGCAAGGATGCTATTATATACGGACTTGGGGCTATAAAAAGTGTGGGTATTCCTGCAGTTGAAAATTTACTTGAAGCAAGACAAGATGGTGAATTTAAGGATATTAATGATTTCTTAGGTAAGATAGATCCTACCAAAATAAACCGTAGAACATTAGAAAGTCTTATTAAGGCAGGGGCTTTTGATGAGTTTGGTTTTACTAGAAAAGCTTTGTTTGATAATATGGAAAATCTTAGCGAAGCATCGCGTAAAATGGCTGAAGTAAGAAAAAATGCTGCAAGTTCTCTTTTTGGTGAAGAGGAATTAACTTCAGGTGTTCAAGTAAATTTTACTCCCAAAAATGAAGAATTTGAAGTGATGGAAAAATTAGGATATGAAAAAGAAATTTTAGGAATTTATGTTTCGGGCCATCCTTTAGATCGATTTTATGAGCAAATTAATGCCATAGATTATGTTAAAAGTTTAGATTTTGAAAGTTTAAAAAATAATGGAGAAATTTTAAGTATAGGTAAAATTGAAGATTTCAAATCCATGATGAGTAAAAATAATAAGCGTTATGGTAGAATTGAAATTTTGGATTATTATTCTTCGTTTGATGCTACTGTATTTGAAAGCAATGTAGAAGAAATAGAAAACATCATCAAAGATGAAAATTTAAAAAATAATGCCTATGGTTTTGTATTGGGATTTAAAGCTGAGGGAGGGGAGAAGCCTAGCTTTTTTTTAAAAGCAATTAAAGATTTACAAAGTCTTGAAGATGGCGAGATTAAAGCTATAAAAAAATTTGGAGCAAAAAAAGATTTCAAAAATAAAGAAGAAAATCATTTTACCGCAGAACCTAAGGAATTTGAAAAAAATATCATAGAGCTAGATTTGACAAGGTTAAATAGAGAATTAATCTATGAAATTCATGAAATTGCTAGAAATGCACATAATCCTAATGAAAAAAACAATAAAAAACTTGTTTTAAAAGTTATTAGCGCGGGATCTTGCTTGCTTTATCATACAGATTTTATTATCTCTGATAGTATAGTAGAGGAAATTTCTAATAAATATGCTTAAGTAAGATTGTTCTTACTTAAGATTTTTAAATAAAATGCTTCCAAGTCTTACTAAGTTGGATCCGCATTTTATAGCAATTTCAAAATCATTACTCATCCCCATAGAGCAAATTTTAGCCCCATGTTTTTGAAGAATTTCATAAATTTTAAATGTAGTTTCAAAGCTTTTGATAATACTTTCTTTATCTTGGCTGTGTGATCCTATGCTCATTACGCCACAAAGATTTAGATTAGAGCATTCTTCTTGTATTTGTAAATATTCTTCTACAGCTTGATTTGGATCTAGACCGCTTTTGCTATTTTCATTTGCACTATTGATTTCTAATAAAGTATTTAATTTATAATCAAGTCTTTTGTCCATAGCTTTAGCTATTTTAATACCATTACAAGAGTGCCATAATATAGGTTTTTGTTTGATTAAGAGATTGATTTTGTTGCTTTGTAGAGTTCCTATAAAATGCCACTTTATGTCTAATTTTTTTTCATCAAGATTTTCTTTTTTTTGTGCTAGAGCTTGGACTTGATTTTCTCCAAATTCTACTATACCTTGATCAAAAAGCTTTTCAATTATACTTGCATCGACATACTTGCTTGCGGCTACAAGACGAACGTTTTTGGTTTTTTCTAAAATTTGCTCTAAAGTCATTTTGATAAAGAAATAAGCCCTATTTAGGGCTTATATTATTGTAATAAATTAGCAATTTTGCTTTGAAGCTGCATGTTGGATTGCGCAGCAATAAAAGCAGCAGCATTTTCTTTTAGATAATTGGCATTAAAATCATTAACATTTTTTGCCATGTCATTATTTAGTAAATTATTTTCAGCTGCTTTTGAGTTGATGCTATTTTGAACACTTGCATTAATATTTGATGTGATGGCATTGATACCTGAGCCTATTTCACTTCTTAAACTTCCAAGTTGATCCATAAAATTTGTAATACTATCTTGATTATCTATGCTTAGTCCACCTGTTGCTAATGGATTTAAATTTGTAGTTTCAGTTCCGCTACCTACTACAAAATTCATAGTTTGAAAGACATTTTTTCCATTATAAGTTGCATTATTAAAAGAATCATTGATGGATTCTTGTATGCGTGTTGCTTCTGTTCTTAGCATTCCTTTTTGAGAATCATTAAGTGCAGCATTGTTCATTTTTACTGAAAGTTCATTAAGTCTATCTGCACTTTGAGAGATATTAGTAAGGCTAGCATCTGCAATTTGTAAAACCCCTATAGCATCATAAGCATTTGCGATACCTTGATCTATAGTGCTTGATTGAGATCTTAAAGAGTCAGCAATAGCTAAATTGGCACTATCAACTCCACTTATTGCGCGAACAGCTGCAATATTTTCTAAAGCTTTATCGCTAGCTTTTTGTGCATTGTTTAAATAGTAATTTTGTTGCATCATAGTTGCATCAGAGATCATCATGGCCTACTCCTTCTCTTTTTGGATTTATTTAATATTCTATCATTTTTTTGCTATTTTAAAGCTTAAGAAATACAAAAAAACTTGCATTATCAAGATGATTTTAATCACCACTTCACTTGCATTATGGATACTGATAAATTCTTGAGTTTTTGTAGCGTTTTCACCTAAGTTTTGGAGTTCAATTATGGTATTAGTAAAATAAAAAACAAATATTAAGCTTAAAATCAAAATAAGCAAACTCAGCATAAATTTTGAAAATTTTATTTGAAATTTTATTTCATTTTTTATAAGAGAATAAATTTCATATAAAAAATTAACCACTGAAACAAAAATCAGTAAATATCCCATTTTAATAAAAATTTGCGTCATCATTAAGCCACTTTGAAAATGGCTCAACACTCCTTCCCCTATAAGATTCTGAGGAAAAAAAATTGTTGGTGCAACAACTATTCCTAGTATGAGTTCAACCCCTATGATGGAGGCAAGTAAAAATAAATTAACAGCTTTCAAAAGTTTCTCCTTTTATTTTTTATCATAACGCATATTTGTAAATTTAGCTATAAAAGCACGATTATAACCTTGTTCATCTTTGAAAAAATCAACAATGAAATTATTTTGATATAAAATTTTTTCCAAAATTTCTTTTTGATCATAGCCAAATTCACAAGCTAAAAATTTAACTTTTTTATCGAGGGAAAAATGTATGATTTCTTCTAGAATTTCATATCCTTTTTCTCCGCCAAATAAAGCTTCTTTGGGTTCTTTTTGTACCCAAATATCTATAGGATATGAATTTTTAATATAAGGTGGATTTGAAAAAATAAAATCATAATTTTCTTTAATTTGCTTAAAATTACAAAGCTTAAAGTCAATCAAATGTTCGACTTTGTGTAATTTGGCATTCTCTAAAGCTAATTCTAAGGCTTTAGGATTGATATCACAGGCTGTGATTTTTAACCCAAGTTCTTTGGCTAAAACAATGCTTAAAATTCCGCTTCCAAATCCTATTTCTAAAATCTTATTAAAAGTATTTTTTTTGCATAAATTTAAAATTTGAAAAAGTAAAATTTCACTATCGTAACGAGGGATTAGAACGCCTTTTTTTATCTTAAATTCTAAGCCCCAAAAATCCACTTTTTCAAATATATATTCAAAAGGTTCTCCAGATTTAAAACGTCTTATAAGCTCAAAATAAGGTTTGTGATCTATTTTTATATCTTGGTTTAAAAATAACCAAGCTTTATCTTTTTTTAGATATTCACAGAGTATAAATACTGCTCCATTTTCATAACCTTTTAAGCTAGATTTAGCTTCTATAAGAGCATTTTTTATAGTCAAGAAAGAGCCTTGATTCTATCGCTAATACTTGGATGACTGAGATAAAAAAATGTATATATTTTACTTGTTTTGATAAAAGCTTTATTTTCTCTTGCTAGAGCTATCAACGCATTTTTCATATCTTCTTTGCTTGTAACTTTAGCTCCGTGTTGATCAGCTGCAAATTCATTTTTTCTACTTAAGGCATTAAGTATAGGAGAGATTAAAAAGCTAAAAATATTTGCAAAGATAAATAAAAGAGCAAATACACCGCCATTTACTCCTTCTAGATGACTTTCTAAGTAAACAAATTCAGGTAAATTTGCAAAAACAAAAAAAAGTAAAAACATAGTTATAGCACCGTTAAATAAAGCTTTGATAATATCCTTATGAACAAAATGTCCAAGCTCGTGTCCTAAAACAGCTAAAAGTTCTCTTTCATTTAAAGCTTTTAATAATGTATCAAAAAGAACCACTCTTTTGCTTTTAAAAAGTCCACCAAAATAAGCATTTAAACGTTTATCTCTTTTGCTTGCATCAATAACATAAACCCCATTTGCATTAAACCCACATTGTTTCATTAAAGAGCTGATTTTTTTCAGCAAATTTTCATCGTTTAGTTTTTCCATTTTATTAAAAATAGGTGCTATCAAGGTAGGGTAAATGAGATTTATAATCACTATAATACAAAAGGCAAAAATAAAGGCCGCAATCCACCAAAAAGTTCCAAAAAAATCATAGTAAAAAAGCAAAGCATAAAGGATTAAAAATCCAAATATTAAAGTTAAAATAAGACTTTTTACAGTGTCTTTGATAAAAAGTTTTGCAGTCATATTTGAAAAACCATGGGCTTTATCTTTGATAAAACTTTCATAAATACTTAAAGGTAGATTTAAAATGCTTGTGATTATTAAAAAAGATAATAAAAATAAAGTATTTTCAAAACGAGTGTTGTTTGAGATAAGTAATTCTTTAAGATATAAAAATCCAAAACCTATCCATGCAATATTGATGATTAAATTATAAAAATTGGAAAATAGTTTAAATTTTTCATTTTCGATGGCAATGTCTGCTGCATTTTGATAGTCTTTTTCGCTTAAAATTTGAGCTTGTTTGTCTTTTTCTCTTTCTAAGAAACGAATTTGAGTATAGGAAATCCAAGATAAAAGTGCTGTGTAAAGACATAAAATTGCAATTAAAGTCATTATTTTTCCTTGATTGGTTTTTTGCGAATTCTAGCTTAAAATAATGAAATAAAGTTAATAGCTTAAAATCTAAAATAATATTCTTTTCAACTAAGTTGATGTATATTTATAAAAAAGGATTAAAGAATGTTTTTTAAGAAAAAGATTTCACAAAAGCAAAAAGAAAAGCCTAAAATTCCAATCAATGATATGATTTTAGATGACAGACTTTGTAAGTTTAAAAATAAAGTGCAAAAGATAAGTAAAGATGAAGCTTCGGCAAGTCTGCTTGCTAGACAATTAAGCAGACTTATCAGAGCTAATAAATTTTAATTTTGACATTTTTTCTTAGGGCGAAAAACCTTAATAACTTCATCATTTGCTTCTATATAAGCACCTTCTATTAAATCAATACAATAAGGTATAGCTGGAAAAACAGGCTCTAGACATTCTTTTATAGCTTTAGGATTTCCTGGTAAATTAATAATAAAAGATTTATTGCGAATTCCTGCATTCTGTCTTGAAAGTATAGCTGTTGGGACGTATTTTAAACTTTCTAAGCGCATAAGCTCTCCAAAACCTGGCATCATTTTATCACACACGGCTTCCGTGGCTTCTGGGGTTACATCACGAAGCGCTGGACCTGTACCTCCGCTTGTAACAATCAAATCGCATTTTTTTTCATCTGCTAGATAAAGTAATTTTTTAATGATCAAATCATAATCATCAGGGATTAATTCTTTATGATAAATAATATCATTTTTTATATATGAATTTAACACTCTTTCAATTTCAGCAGTAGCTTTATCTTCGTATATGCCACTACTTGCTCTATCGCTTAGGGTTAAAATTCCTATGTTTATCGTATCCATTGTTTCTCCTTAATAAATTTTTATAACCATCCTTTTTTCTTGAAAACAACCAAAGGTAAAATGATAGAAATTACCATCACGCCAAGCACTATGGGATAAGCATAGTGAAGTTCAAGTTCTGGCATGAATTTAAAATTCATACCATAAACAGTTCCTATTAAAGTAGGAGGCATCATGGCAACAGTTGCAACGGTAAAAATTTTAATGATTTTGTTTTGTTCTATGTTGATTTGGCTGGCTAAAATGGTTTGAATATTGTCTAAGATATTAAGTTGTGAAACACTAAATTCAACCAAAGAATTTAAGTCTTTTAAAACTATAGTGAGATTTTGTTTTATATCTTTATCGATTTTATCGCTTTTTAGCAAAGAAGTCATAGCACGACGTTTATCAAATAAAGAATCTCTTACACGCATATTAAGCTCTTGTAAGCTTGAAATATCCTTTAGCATTTCATCATAACTATATTCATCTTTTTTTTCTAAAACACTTGTTCTTAAGCGTCTTGCTTCTTTATCTATCCATTCTAGTAAATCCGCATCTTTTTCAACGCGCACTTCAAACATTTTATCAATAATATCAAAACCATCTTCAAAATTCTTCGGACTAGCTAAAATTCTTGCTTGAATTTCTTCAAAAGTACTAAATTCGTTATATCTTATAGTAAATAAGATATTTTTAGCTGTAGCAAAAGTAACAATTTCTGTGCGAAGCTTGATTAAATTCCTATCTTCTTCATTGCTTTTAAGATCTCTTACTAAAAAATGAGCATTGATGGTTATTGTCGCATTGTCTTCCCAATATTTTGCGCTAAGTTCTATTTCTTCTCTTTCTTCTTTTGTAGGAAACTCAAGATTAAATTCACTTGATATAAAAGCAATTTCTGCTGCACTTGGATGAAGTAAATCAATCCATAAAATATTTTGTGGTAGTTCTTGACTATCGAGATTAAAGTTGATTCTTTGAACTAAAGCATTTTGAGTTTTGATATAAACATAGAGCATAGTTATTCCTTATTTTTAACTTTAAAATTATACCTTGATTAGTTTAAAAATCAATTTTTTAATTTTTGCAAATCAAAAACCAAATTTTCCATCTAAAGCTCTTAAACTAAGCTTTAGTTTAAAATATCTTTAATCAGTTTTTGCAAATTCCTTTTTGTTTCTTCTTGTTCTTTTATGATAAAACATTTTGCTTTTGGCCAAAAATAACTTTTAGGATTTTCAAATTTTCCCCAACGCCAATCAAACCTAGGATGTAAAAGAACTATAGTAGGAAGATCCATAGCTAAACTTAAATGCGCTATAGCACTATCAATACTAAGCATACAGTCAATATCATATAAATAATTTAGAGTATCATTCCAATTTTCTATAAGCTTGCTTCTATCTTCTATTACCTTAGGTAATTCTTCTTTTAATTGCATTTGAAAAGAAATGATTTCATAATCTAAGTCTTTTAATATATCAAATAAAAATTCAAATTTTACATTTCTTAATAAATCAGAATTTTCAGCATTAGGAGTAGCATAAAAAATACCAAGTTTTTTTCTTTTATTATGCGGTTTTTTCTGTGGCAATATAGGTGTTTTTAATCGTAAAATCTCATCAAGCTTAATATCAATAAAAAAAGGCAAAGAACAAATAGGAATAGCATAATCAAAATTTGTAGGTAGATTTTTTAAAACCTTTACATTTTTAAAAATATCATCATTTTGATTTAAAAATTTGATTTGATTTTTAAACATTTCATACATGGCACTTTGAGGAGCAAATAAAACCTTTGAAGCGATTTTGCAAAGTTTTTCTAAGCATCTTGCATACATTATAGTATCGCCAAAGCCTTGCTCGCAAAATACTAAAACTTCTTTATTTTTAAAAGCATCAACGCCAAATTTATTAAAAGCTTTTAGGCTTTCATTATAATGATAAGTAGAAAAAGTTTCATTATGAGCATAAAATAATCTGCTTTCATAATATTTCTTACCCTCTTCAAAATTATCATCCACTCCCATACGCATCAAAAGATAAGCCAAATCAAATTGATAGGTTGCATGAGAATCCAAACTAAGACATTTTTTATAAGCATGATAAGCTTCTTGATAGTTTGAGTTAAATTCTAATACCTTAGCATAGTTTTGCCAAAACTGTGCATGGTGTTGATTGGCTTCTTGTAGTGATTGAAAAAGTTCTAAAGAATCAGATATTCTAAAAAGCTTAAAAAGCAAGTATGCTTTTTGGGGTAAAATTTGATGAGTTAAAAAATCTTCTATTTTAGAAATAGTAAGATTTTCTTTGGTTTTACTGTGAAGTCTATCTTCGAGTTTAATTAAATTAAGATTGGTTTGTTCAGCAATGATTCCTTTTTGTAGTTTATCAATCAAATCTTGCATAAAATGACACAAGTGTTCATGTGCATTTAATGCCTTAGTAAAATCATGTTTAAAATAAATTTCTGCATAATTTTTCCATAGATTAAGATTATACATATCTTTAGAAAGCAATTCTTTGAAAATTTGTTCAGATTCTTCTAATTTATTACTCAGCTTATAAATAAAAGCCAATTCTAACTTAAGTTCATCTTCTAAATCATCTTTGCGAGTTAAAAGTGTTTGTAATAAATTCAAGGCTTCATCAAGTCTTAAATTTTCAATATAGCTTTTAGCAAGCATAAGACCATTAAAACTTGTAGGATTTAAAGAAAAAAGCTCTTGAGCGTAATATAAAGCTTTTTGAAAAAGAGAAAGTTTATAAGAAGAAAGCATAGCAAATTCTAAAGCAAATTTTGGACTTTCTTTTAAAAATTGCTCACTCAAGTTTAAACATTTTTCATAATTAGCATTAAAATAATAATAATGAATTTTATCAAACATATTTTTCCTTGATAGTTACATTAAATCCAATATTATCTTATAAGTTGCATAAAAAGATAATTATATTTTTATAAAATTAAATAATAAAACAAAAATAAAAAAATAAAT
>NZ_MJYF01000046.1:0-53729 GCF_001763175.1 Campylobacter sp. BCW_4332
AAAAGATCATACCTTAGTTTAATTAGTTTACTCTCCTACTTGTTAAAAATTTCATCCTGATAATTTTAAAATTATTAGGATGGATGTTTTTAAGGTTGTTAAACTCTTTTTAGATTGCAATCATTCTTTTAAAGTATTTTAAAAACTCAACAAAGATTATAACAATACAATCATTTTAAATTATTTTAATACGATTAAAAAGAAGTGAAGAGGATTGAAGATTAATACATTTGGTTGCGAAGGGGAGATTTGAACTCCCGACCTTCGGGTTATGAGCCCGACGAGCTAACCACTGCTCTACTTCGCGACACATAAGATATTTGAAATATAAAATAAGAAGTGGATGGGGTAAAGGGATTCGAACCCCTGAATGACAGGACCAAAACCTGTTGCCTTACCGCTTGGCGATACCCCAATAAATATTTTTTAAAAGTGTGATTATAATGAATTTTAATTTATTTGTCAAGCAATTTAAGTTATAATTTTAAAAATTTTAAGGAAATAAAGATGAAATTTGTTAGCATAGAACAAGCGATTAAGGATTTGCAAGCAGGAAAAATGCTTGTTATGGTAGATGCAGAAGATAGAGAAAATGAAGGTGATTTAATCTTTCCTGCGCAATTTAGCACCCAAGAAAAAGTAAATTTCATGATAAAAGAAGCTCGTGGTGTGGTTTGCGTAGCTTTAGATGAAACTTTGGCAAAAAAATTTGAACTTCCTTTAATGGTGCCTAAAAATACTTCAAACCACGAAACTGCTTTTACTATAACCGTAGATGCAAAAGATGCTACAACGGGAGTTAGTGCTTATGAAAGAAATATGACTATACAAATTTTTGCCGATGATAATGCTAAAGCGAGTGATTTTGTAAGACCAGGGCATATCAATCCTTTAATCGCAAAAAAAGGTGGGGTTTTAGAACGCACAGGTCATACAGAAGGCACGGTTGATCTTTGCAAATTAGCAGGATTAAAAGGTGCTTGTGTGATTTGTGAAATCGTAAAAGATAATGGAGATATGGCAAGAAGAGAAGATCTAGAATTTTTTTGCCAAAAGCATGATTTAAACATGATAGCCGTAAGCGATCTTATAGAATATCGCCTAAAACATGAAAGCCTTATTAAGCTTGAAGAAAAAAGTCAAAGTGTTTTAGCAGGCTTTAAAGCAGAAAAATTTATCTTTAGCGATCATAATCAAACCCAACATATAGCTTTTTGCTTTAAAGATATCAAAAAATGTGAAAATGTTAAATTTCATATCAGTGGTAGTGATTTTGAGCTTTTAACTTCAGATAAATTTTCAAAACTTTTAGAGCAAATCAAATTTCTTAGTGAAAATGGTGGCGTTATAGTTTTTATGCAAGGAGAAAAATCCAGTACTACTCAATACAAAAACTATGGTATAGGAGCACAGATTTTAAGATATTTTGGTATAGAAGAAATTAAACTTTTATCTCAAAGTTGTGATAAAGACTATATAGGCTTAGAAGGTTTTGGTTTAAATCTTAAAGCTTGTAATTTTAACTAAAAAGGAAAAAAATGACTTTAAAAGAACAAATTTTAAACGATATCAAAGAGGCAATGAAACAAAAAGATGATTTTAAAAGAGATAGTTTAAGAACTCTAAATGCAGCTTTTAAGCAAATAGAAGTGGATGAAAGAATAGAATTAGATAATGAAAGAATTTATAAAATCATTGCAAGTGAAATCAAAAAACGCAAAGACGCAATCGAACTTTATCTTAAGGCAAATCGTGAAGATTTAGCACAAAAAGAACAAAATGAAATAAGTCTTTTTGAAATTTATCTGCCTAAACAACTAAGTGATGAGGAGTTAATTTTAGCCTTAAAACAACTTATAGAAGAATTGGGTGTAAGTTCACTAAAAGAACAAGGTTTGGTAATGAAAGAAGCTAAAATAAAATTAGGTGCGAGTGTTGATGGCAAAAGACTTAATTTAGCACTTAAAGAGCTTTTACAATAATTTTTTGGAGTGTTATTATGAAAGAGTTAAGCGGTTCAGCAATGATTTGCGAGGCTTTAAAAGAAGAAAATGTTAAAATTGTTTTTGGCTATCCTGGAGGCGCTGCGCTTAATATTTATGATGAAATTTACAATCAAAAGTATTTTAAACATATTTTAGTGCGTCATGAACAAGCGGCTTTGCATGCTGCTGATGCTTACGCAAGAATGAGCGGAGAAGTGGGCGTGGCTATAGTTACAAGCGGACCAGGTTTTACAAATACTATTACAGGCCTAGCTACGGCTTATAGTGATTCTATCCCTTTAATATTGATTTCAGGGCAGGTAGCAAATTCTCTTATTGGCACAGATGCTTTTCAAGAAATTGATGCAGTAGGTATTTCAAGACCTTGTGTGAAGCATAATTATTTAGTTACTTGTATAGAAGAATTTCCACGCATTTTAAAAGAGGCTTTTTATATAGCAAGGAGTGGTAGACCTGGGCCTGTGCATATAGATGTGCCAAAAGATGTAAGTGCAACTTTGGGACTTTGGGAATATCCTAAAGAAATTTCTATGAAAACTTATAAGCCTGTTTATAAGGGTAACTCAAAACAAATTAAAAAATTTGCAGAGCTTTTAAAAGAAGCAAAAAGACCTTTATTTTACTTGGGTGGAGGTTGTATCAGTTCTAATGCAAGTGAGCAAATCAGAGAGCTTGTAAAATTTACAAAAATTCCAGCAGTTGAAACCTTGATGGCGCTTGGAACTTTAAGAAGTGATGATGTTTTTAATCTCAAAATGGCAGGCATGCATGGAAGCTATGCTGCTAATATGGCTTTAAGTGAGTGTGATTTGCTTGTGAGCGTAGGAGCGAGATTTGATGATAGGATTACAGGAAAAACAAGTGAATTTGCCAAACATGCGACTATAGTTCATGTTGATATTGATCCTAGTTCTATTTCAAAGATTATCAATGCGCATTATCCTATAGTAGGAGATATTAAAGAAGTTCTTAAAGAGCTTTTAGAAGAGCTTAAAAAGGAAAATTTCAATACAACTTTTAAAGAATGGCACGAAACTTTAAAGCGTTATAATGAACTTTATCCACTTTCTTATGAAGATAGTAATGAGGTTTTAAAACCGCAATGGGTAATTGAAGAATGTGCGAAGATGGCTCCTGATGCAAGGATTATTACCGATGTGGGTCAGCATCAAATGTGGGTAGCACAGTTTTATCCTTTTAATTATCCAAGACAGCTTGCAACAAGTGGAGGGCAAGGAACTATGGGATATTCTTTGCCTGCTGCTTTGGGTGCAAAGCTTGCTGTGGATGAAGAAGTGGTGATTAATTTCGTAGGTGATGGATCGGTTTTAATGAATATCCAAGAGCTTATGACTGCTCGTGAGTATGGTATAAAAACTATAAATATTATTTTAAATAATGCCTTTTTAGGTATGGTAAGACAATGGCAAAGTATGTTTTATAAAGAGCATTTTTCACAAACAGATTTAAGCACTCAGCCTGATTTTATCAAAATTGCTCAAGGCTTTGGTTGCGAAGGTTATGAAATTTCAAGCAAAGAAGAATTCATTCAAGCTTTTAACCAAGCTTTAAAAAGTGATAAAACTTCTCTTTTAAATGTAAAAATTGATCGCTTTGAAGATGTTTTACCTATGGTGCCTGCAGGAAGTGCGATTTATAATATGATTTTACCAAAGGCAAAGGATAGACAATGAGAAGGATTTTATCGGTAATTGTTTTAAATGAGCATGGGGTTTTATCTCGTATAGTAGGACTTTTTTCAGGAAGAGGTTATAATATTGACTCGCTCACAGTAGCACCTTTGGAAAATAAAGAATTTTCGCGTATTAATATAGTCACTTCAGGAAATGAAAGAACTTTTGAGCAGATAGTCAAACAACTTCATAAGCTTATTCCTACTTATAAAGTGATAGAAAGTGAAGAATTTATTGATAAAGAAATGGCTTTAGTGAAAATTCCTTTAAATGAAAATTTAGGTGGACTTGATGCCGTTTTGAAAGCTTATAATGGTACTATTGCAAATAGCAATGAGAATTTTTTGTTTTTAATGGTTGCTGATGATGCAAATCGCATTGATAATTTTTTAAAAACAATTAAAAAATACAATCCTAGTGATATAGTTCGCAGTGGATCTGTTTTGATGGAGATTAAATGAAATTAAGTGAAATAGCAGAATTTTTAAGCTTGGAGTATAAAGGTGAGGATATAGAAATCAGTGCTTTAAATTCTTTATTGAAAGCAAATTTTACAGAGCTTACTTATTGTGATGGTGAGAAAAATACCAAAGATATACCTTACACAGGAGCTGCTGCTATTTTAGTATCTAAAGAATATGAAAATTTAGTGCCTAAAGATACTAAAGCTTTGATTACTCAAAATCCACATTTGAATTTTGCTTTTTTAAGCAAGCTTTTTGCTAAGCCTTTGATAAGCACAGCTAAAGAAAAAGTGCAAAATATCGCAAAAAGCGCAAGAATTATGCCTAATGTCTATATAGGTGATAATGTAAATATAGGTGATAATGTAATCATTATGGCAGGAGCTTATATAGGCGATAATGTCAGCATTGGTGATGAGAGTATTATCCATCCTAATGTAGTGATTTATAATGACACTAAAATTGGTAAAAAATGTCATTTGCTTGCCAATTGTGTAATAGGAAGCGATGGTTTTGGTTATGCGCACAATAAAAACGGCGAACATTATAAAATTTATCATAATGGCAATGTGATTTTAGAAGATTTTGTAGAAGTGGGGGCTTGTACAACTATAGATAGAGCAGTTTTTGATAGTACTATTATCAAAGCAGGCACTAAGGTAGACAATCTAGTTCAAATCGGACATAATTGCAATATAGGTCAAAATTGTATCATTGTAGCACAAACTGGAATTTCAGGTTCAAGTGAGTTAGGGCGCAATGTTATTATGGGTGGTCAAAGTGCAACGAGTGGACATTTAAAAATAGGCGATTTTAGTACTATAGCTGCAAGAGGCGGTGTGAGTAAAAATTTAGAAGGCGGGCGCGTTTATGGTGGTTTTCCTATCATGCTTCAAAAAGATTGGCTAAAACTTCAAGCTAAAATAGCAATAAATTTTAAAGAAAAATCACAAGATTAGCATCGCATCGCCATAAGAGTAAAAGCGATATTTTTCTTTTATGGCAAGTTCATAAAGTTTTAAACACTGTTCTCTACCGATAAAAGCTGAAACTAGCATGATAAGAGTAGATTTTGGTAAATGAAAATTGGTCAAAAGATGATTTTGTCTTATAGGTGGATTTTGCGGGTGTAAAAAAAGATCACAAAAACCATTTTTTGTTTTAGTTCTTGCGTAATATTCTATAGTTCTTGTTACCGTTGTTCCTACGCCTAAAATAGCTTGTTTTGAATCTATAATTTCACATGCTTGCTGCGGAATATTAAAAAATTCGCTATGCATTTTATGCTTTTGTATATTTTCACATTCCACGCTTTTAAAGGTTCCAGCTCCTACATGTAAGGTTAAATGATAAATTTCGTGTTTTTTTCTTAAATTTTCAAGCATAGTCTCACTAAAATGTAAACTTGCAGTTGGAGCAGCTACCGCGCCTAAATTTTTTGCAAAGATACTTTGATAATCTTTCAAATCACTTTTTTCATCCTCCCTTTTAATATAAGGAGGCAAGGGTATATGTCCTATCTTGTCAAGCAGGTTGTAAAGATTTGAGGTGTCTAAGGTTTTATCATTTTGAAAAAATTGAACTTTTCGAAGACCATCATCTAAAAGTTCTACAACGCGCACTTTTAAATCCTCCCTAAAATATAAGATTTCATCTTTTTTAACACGCCCTTTAATTTGAGCTAGAAAAAGTGGATTGTGAGAATTTAAAAAAGGTTGATGCAAGAAAAGCTCTATTTTTCCTCCGCTTGCTTTATTACCATAAATTCTTGCTTTAATAACTTTAGTATCATTGAAAAAAATCGCGCAGTTGGGTAAAAAGTCTTGTAAATTTTTAAAAGTAGTGTGAAAAATTTCTTTGTTTTTGCGATCAAAAACCAAAAGCCTAGCATCTTCTTTTGGATTTGCAGGATAGTTAGCTATGAGTTCATTAGCTAGAGTGTAATCATAGCTTGAAAGAAGTAAGTCTTTATTCATCACTTTCTTTATCTTTTGGGGCAGGATTTACCTTTTGAACAATTAAAATAGAAAGTCCATAAAGTCCACAAAGTGGTCCTGCCATTAAAAATTGAGATAAAACATCAGGTGGAGTCATAAAGGCTGAAAAAACAAAAATAACTAAAACAGCTATGCGAAAATGGCGTTTTAAAAAACTATCATCTATAAGCCCGATTTTAGCAAAGAAAAAGGCAATTACAGGCATTTCAAAAGCTAAGCCAAAAGCCACAACAACTTTTGTAAAAAAATCTACATAAGTTCCTATGGTAATCACAGGATTAAAATCTTCATTTAAACCAAAATTAATCAAAAATTTAAAAGCCAAAGGCACTACAACAAAATAACAAAAACAAGCCCCTAAGGCGAACATAATGCTTGCAAAGCTAACAAAAGGCACCACAAGGCGTTTTTCATTATCGTAAAGTCCCGGAGCTACAAATTTCCAAAATTGCCAAAAAATTACAGGTAAAGAAAAGATAAAGGCTGCAAAAAAACTAACTTTCATTGCAGTAAATAAGGCTTCTTGTACTTCAATTACATTCACATGTTTGGCTACTTCGGGCAAAACAGCTATAAGTGGAGCTTTTAGAATATCTAAGATATAGCTTCGTAGAGCAAAACATACAATAAACATAACTACAATGCAAGTAACGCTTATAAAAAGGCGTTTTCTAAGTTCTATTAAATGAGGTCTTAATTCTTCAAACATTTATTTTTCCGTTTTATCTTGTGTTTCTAATTTGCTAAGATTTGGTTTTTCTTCTGTATTTAAATTTTGTCCGCTAAGGTTATTTTTTGTGTTATCATCTCTGCTATCAAAGGTTAAATCTACCTTTGTTTTATCTAAAATATCTCTTTTAAGGTCATCAAATTCTTCAAAACTGAGTTTTTTGCGTATGTTTTCATTAGTGCTTGAAAATTCATCTTTGTATTTCTTAGCTTCTTCTTTTAAGTCATTGATGCGTATTTCTTTTTCTATGCTTGATTTTGCATCATCTATGTTGCGTTTTACAGCCTTTAGAATTTTTGCTATTTGTACTATAGCTTCTGGAAGTTTATCAGGTCCTAAGACTAAAATCGCTACAACTAAAATAACTATAATTTCACCAAAACTCATTAATCATTACTCTTTGATTTGATATTTTAAATAAATATTTTACTTAAAAAACTTAAATTTAAGATGAGAGATATAAAGCAAGTTCATCGCTAATGAGAAAATTAGGATTGAAATATCTTTTATTTTTGTAAAAAAGTTTTTTTTCTTTTAATAATATATTTATTTTGTTTTTTTGCCATTGATTGAGTTTTGTTTCATCAATCCCCACTATACTTCTAAGTCCTAAAAATAGGTGTTCTAAATTCAAGTCTTTAAAACTTAGCTGCTCTATAGATCTAAAAGTGGGATTTTCTATGTAATTTTTTAAATTTTTTGCTGTATAAAAACGCTTGTTTTCATAAAATCCTACCGCACTTAATCCACAAGCTAGGTAGTTTTTTCCTTGCCAATAAGCAAGATTATGTTTGCAAATTTGGGCTTTGGTTTTTGAAAAATTACTGATTTCATATTGAAAAAAGTCAAGTTCTAGGAGTTGTTTGATGAAAAATTTCATTAAATTAGGAGCATTTTTTTTGAAATGTTCTTTTTTGGCAAAGGCTGTGTTTGATTCTATGGTTAAATTATAAGCACTAAGGTGTGTGATTAAAGCCTTGATTTGTTTTAAGTATAAGAGTTCAAATTCAAGCATTTTTTTATTGTCTAATTTTGTATCATAAATAAGATCTAAATTGATATTTTTAAAACCTATTTTATTTGCGTTTTCTAATGCTTTGATAATCATTTCTTGATTGTGAATTCTTCCAAGAAAGTGAAGTTTTTTAGGATGAAAACTTTGAGCTCCAAAAGAAATGCGATTAACTCCTATATTTTTCATATTTTTAAGCCAATTTAATGTTGCTGAGTTGGGATTAGCTTCGCATGAAATTTCTACATTTTTATCTAGTAAGGGATATAAAATTTTAAAAATATCTTCATAATTATACGCATCAACACAACTTGGTGTTCCTCCGCCTATGAATAAGGTTTTAATTTGATTTGATTGAATGTTAAATTGTTTTAATTGAAAAACAATATCTTCTTTTAAAGCCTTAAAATAGGCTTTTTCATAATCATTTTTTTTCAAACTTGTAAAAGCGCAATAATTACATTTGCTTTCACAAAATGGAATATGGATATAAAAATGCATAAAAACCCTAAAATATTATATTAAATTTTTTAATGTATTTTAATAAAAATTTGATTTGATTTAGGTTAAAATTATTTCCTTTAAATTAAGGAAAAATATTGTGGAAAACGAGAAAAATTATAGACCAAATGTTGCAGCTGTTATTTTGTCAAGTTCTTATCCTTTTGAGTGTAAGATTTTTATAGCTAGAAGAAGTGATATGGATAATATTTGGCAATTTCCACAAGGAGGTATTGATAAAGGTGAAAGTGTCAAAAACGCTTTATTTAGAGAACTAAAAGAAGAGATAGGCACTGATGAGGTTGAAATCATTGCTGAGTATCCAGAATGGTTGAGTTATGATTTTCCGAGTAAAATTGTTAAAAAAATGTATCCTTATGATGGGCAGATTCAAAAATATTTTTTAGTGCGTTTAAAACACGGTGCTACAATCAATATCAATACCAAGCATCCTGAATTTGATGATTATCAATTTGTGAGTGTTAAACAAATTTTTGAAATGATTAATCATTTCAAAAAAAATATTTATGTTAAAGTGATCAAATATTTTGAAGAGAAAGGTTATATCTAAAATGCTTATAGTTCAAAAATATGGTGGAACAAGTGTTGGAACACTTGAGCGTATCGAAGCAGTAGCCAATAGGGTTATCCAAAGTGCGCAACAGGGTAATCAACTTGTTGTTGTAGTATCTGCAATGAGTGGGGTGACAAATACTCTTATCGAGCAAGCTGAATATTTTAGTAAAACCCCTAATGGTAAAGATATGGATATGCTTTTAAGCAGTGGAGAGCGTGTAACAAGCGCTTTACTTTCTATTGCTTTAAACGAAAAGGGTTATCCTGCTATATCATTTTCTGGGAGAAAAGCAGGAATTATTACAGATAGTGTTTTTACAAAGGCAAGAATTCATCATATTGATACAAAAGCGATAAAATCAGAACTTCAAAATGGTAAAATAGTCGTTATAGCGGGTTTTCAAGGTGTAGATGAGGAAGGTAATGTAACTACTTTAGGGCGTGGCGGAAGCGATTTAAGTGCTGTGGCAGTAGCAGGTGCCTTAAATGCGGATTTGTGTGAAATTTATACCGATGTTGATGGGGTTTATACAACAGATCCAAGAATTGAACCAAAGGCAAAGAAATTAGATAAAATTTCTTATGAAGAAATGCTTGAACTTGCAAGTTTGGGTGCAAAAGTTTTGCAAAATCGCTCTGTAGAGCTTGCAAAAAAATTAAATGTTAACTTAGTAACCAGAAGTAGTTTTAACAATAACGAAGGAACAATGATAACAAAGGAAGATGGAATGGAACAAGCTTTAGTAAGTGGTATTGCTTTGGATAAAAATCAAGCAAGAGTGACTTTAAGAAATGTAGAAGATAAGCCTGGAATCGCAGCTGAAATTTTTTCTGTTTTAGCAAATGAAAATATTAATGTAGATATGATTATACAAAATGTTGGAGTTGATGGCGCTACAAATTTGGGTTTTACGGTTCCTCAAAATGAACTTGAATTAGCCAAAAATGCTATGCAAAAAATTTTAAGCTCAAAAACAACTATAGAAAGTGATAGTGCTGTAGTAAAAGTTTCTATAGTCGGCGTAGGCATGAAATCACATTCAGGAGTGGCAAGTAAAGCTTTTAAAGCTTTAGCTGATGAGGGGATTAATATCGGTATGATTTCTACTAGCGAAATTAAAATTTCGATGATAGTTCATGAAAAATACGGAGAACTTGCAGTTAGAGCACTACATGAGTGCTATGGACTTGATAAATAAATGAGTGATTTTTTAAGTTTTACTCTTGAAAATATCCGCAATGGCGGAGCTTTTATGGCATGGTTGGAGTCGCGTCGTTTAGAATGGGCTCCTTTGATGGCTGCAAGACTTAAATATCTTTTAGAAGGACGCACTTTTGTCTTAATGTGTGATGAACAAAGATCTTGGTATGAAGAGTATTTTTTAAAAAATATAAATTCAAAAGCCGCTCGTCCTATGCTTCCTTTTGTGTCGTTAAATTCTTTATGCAAGAAGAAAGTACAAAGTTCAGAAGATATAGCTTTACTTAATGACTTGCTTGACATTTCTTTTCCTAATGGTTATGTGTATTTTTATATAGGAAGTGCTTCTGATAATAAATCTTTAATCGCTAAATCAAGAGATGATAGTTTATTGTGGCTTTTTGATGAGCAGTTACAAGATAGTTTTTATTTAAATTCTAAAGATAAAGACTTGGATATCAAGCTTATTAGTTTATATCAACTTTTTGATGTAAGTTTGGATGCAATATTATTTTCCAAGGTGCAATTAGGATAAATATTTTGTTTATTAGTAAGATTATTATCAGTGAAGATTTTTTAGGTATTAAAGAAGAAATGATTAATAATTTTGGTATTAAGAAATTAAGATTTTTTATGCCACAAAATGAATTTTTACTTGATGATGCAAGAGCAGTTGAAAAAGAAAGCTATATCGCAGAAACCGAAGAAAAAATTATTGTTTTAATGGCGGATTCTTATAGGATAGAAGCACAAAATTTTTTACTTAAACTTCTTGAAGAACCTCCAAAAAATATTAAATTTCTTATTGTGATACCTTCTAAAAATTTACTTTTACCTACTATAAAATCACGTCTTATTTGTGAAAAAAGAAAAGTTGAAAAGGAAGTTAAAAAACTTGATTTAGATCTTAAAAGAATGGATTTAAGAATGCTTTTTGATTTTTTGCAAAAAAATGAAAATTTGGATAAAAATGAACTTATGGATCAAATTGCATTACTTGCTAAAGAATGTGTGAAATATAAAGATTTTAACGCTGAGGAATTAGAGTTTTTTTATGAAAGTTATGAGCTTGCAAAATTAAATTCTAAAAGCGGGGTGCTTTTGGCTACTCTTTTGCTAAATTACTATACAAAGAAATAAAATGAAATTGTTTAAAATCAATCCAAACACCGATTTTAATTTGCTTTGTTCTTTCATAAACCCTCATAAAATGGGACAAAAGATTATGAGTGAAAAAACAAAAATTCATTTTATTTTTATCAAAGATATTTCTACTCCTGCGGCAAATATTTTAAAACAAGATGCTTTAAGAGTAGGAGCTGAACTTATTACTCATAAAGAAGTAATTACTGCAAAAATCACTCATTCAAATGCGCTTTTAATGGCAAGTAAAGAGCAAATTCAAAAGCTTGTTGTCAAAGAAAAACTTCAAGATTTTGGACTTAAAAATTTGGCTCTTTTTTTGCAAAAAGATTTTTTAAAACCGAAAAAAGCCGAGCTTATGGCAGTGATTAATGTCAATGAAGACAGTTTTAATGCAAAAAGTCGTGTGAGTGAAGAAGACTTTGAAAAAAGACTTAATGACTTTCTTGCTTTAAAGCCTGAATATATCGATATAGGTGCGGTTAGTTCAAGACCTGGGAGTGAGTATTGTGGCAAGGAAGAGGAATTTAAAAGACTGAAAAAAGTACTTGACTTAATTTATGAGAAAAATTATTACGAACAAGCAATTTTTAGTTTAGATAGTTTTGATGAATATTGTCTAGAATATGCTTTAAATAAGGGTTTTAAACTCATTAATGATATTACAAGTTTAAGAAATCTTAATCTAGCCAAACTTGCAAGTAAATATGGGGCAAAATATTGCTTAATGCACATGCAAAACAATCCAAATAACATGCAAGATAATCCTTTTTATGAAGATTTGCTTGATGAGATGACTTTGTTTTTTAAAGAAAAACTTGAGCTTTTAGAAAGTTTTGGAGTAAAAGAAAGTATTTTAGATGTAGGTATTGGTTTTGGAAAGAGTGCAGGGCATAATATGATTTTAATCAAACACTTAGAACATTTTTTGCAATTTAATAAACCTTTACTTATAGGTGCGAGTCGTAAAAGTGTGATTAATGCGTATTTTCAAAGCGAGATTAAAGATCGTTTAGCGGGAACTTTGTATTTGCATTTAAAGGCTTTTGAAAATGGTGCTAGTATTATAAGAGTGCATGATTTATATGAGCATAAACAACTTTTTGCTTTAGCGCAGGCAATGGATAATATAGGAGTTTAGATGAAAAAAGAAGAGTATTTAGAAAAAGTTGCTTTAGCCAATTTGTGGATGAGGGCATATTATGAAAAAGATGAACCCTTGGCTAGCGATGAAGAATACGATGCTTTAATCAGAGAATTAAGAGTTTTTGAAGAACAAAATAAAGATGAAATTTCAAAAGACTCTCCAACGCAAAAAATAGCTCCTGCTATACAAAGCGAGTTTAAAAAAATAGCTCATTTAAAACGTATGTGGTCGATGGAAGATGTGTTTGATGAGAGTGAGCTTAGAGCTTGGGCAAAACGCGCAAAATGTGAAAAAAACTTTTTTATAGAGCCTAAATTTGATGGAGCGAGTTTAAATTTGCTTTATGAAAATGGTAAATTAGTAAGTGGTGCCACTAGGGGCGATGGCGAAGTGGGTGAGGATATAACGCTTAATGTTTTTGAGATAGAAAATATACCTAAAAATATAGCCTATAAAGAAAGGATAGAAATTCGTGGAGAAGTGGTGATTTTAAAAGATGATTTTGAGAAAATCAACGAAAAAAGAGCCCTTTTAAATCAAAGTTTATTTGCCAATCCACGCAATGCTGCAAGTGGGAGTTTAAGGCAGCTTGATACAAGCATCACCAAAGAAAGGAATTTGAAATTTTATCCTTGGGGAGTAGGGGAAAATACCTTAAATTTTACCAAACATAGTGAGGTGATGCAATTTATCAGAGAGCTCGGTTTTTTAAAAGATGATTTTATTAAGCTTTGTGTTAATTTAGATGAGGTTTTAAAAGCTTATGATGAGCTTTTAGCTTTAAGAGAAAAAAAGCCTATGATGATGGATGGAATGGTGGTAAGAGTTGATGATCTTGCACTTTGTGAAGAATTAGGCTATACGGTAAAATTTCCAAAATTTATGGCAGCTTTTAAATTTCCTGCACTTGAAAAAACCACGCGTTTAATAGGGATAAATTTACAAGTTGGAAGAAGCGGGGTGATCACTCCTGTGGCGGTTTTAGAGCCTGTAAATTTAGATGGAGTTATAGTAAAATCAGCCACCCTTCATAATTTTGATGAGATTGCAAGACTTGATGTTAAAATCAATGATTTTGTAAGCGTGATAAGAAGTGGCGATGTTATCCCTAAAATCACTAAGGTTTTTAAAGATCGTAGAGAAGGTTTAGAGATGGAAATTTCACGCCCTAAGCTTTGTCCTACTTGCCAAAGTGAGCTTTTAGATGAAGGAACTTTAATAAAATGTCAAAATATAGATTGTGAGGATAGACTTGTAAATTCTATCATTCATTTTGTTTCTAAAAAATGTCTTAATATCGACGGGCTTGGAGAAAATATAGTAGAGCTTTTATACAAACACAAAAAAATCACTACGCTTGAGAGCATTTTTCATTTAAAATTTAGTGATTTTGAAGGTTTGGAAGGCTTTAAGGAAAAGAAAATTAACAATCTTTTAAATGCTATAGAACAAGCAAGAGAATGTGAGCTTTTTCGTTTTATCACAGCTTTAGGGATAGAGCATATTGGCGAGGTTGCGGCTAAAAAATTAAGTTTAAGTTTTGGTAAAGAGTGGCACAAGCAAAGCTTTGAAGCTTATGCCAATTTAGAAGGTTTTGGAGAGCAAATGGCTTTAAGTCTTTGCGAATTTACGCGTGTTAATCGTACAAGAATTGATGAGTTTTACAAGCTTTTAAATTTGAAAATAGAAAAACTTGAAATCAAAAGCGATGGTGTGATTTTTGGTAAAACTTTTGTAATTACAGGTACTCTTTCACGCTCAAGAGATGAGTTTAAGGCTTTGATAGAAAAGCTTGGGGGTAAGGTAAGTGGCTCAGTTTCTAAAAAGACTGACTATGTGCTTTTTGGAGAAGAGGCAGGTTCTAAGCTGAGTAAGGCTAAAGAGCTTGAAGTAAAATGTATAGATGAAAGTGCTTTTAATGAGCTTGTTAAAGAATAGTTCTTATATTTTAACGCTTTTAAGCCTTTTTGGCTTTTTACTAACTTGGCAAAGGACTGTTTTTTCTTTATTTTTTTTAATTCCTATTTTTTTAACACTTTTTTGGGAATTCTTTTTATTTTTAAAGCTTAGAAAAAATATTATAAAAGAAGCTACTTTGATTAAGGGAAGTTTGTTTTATCGTATTAGTATGGGGGATTTTTATCTTTATATTTTTAGTTTTTTCTTGGCGATTTTTGGACTTATTTCTTTATTTTTAAATTTTTTAAATCTTGAAAAAATTGATTTTGTTTTTATATTTATAATTTTGCCTTTATTGATGATATTTTTAAAAAAAGAATTACATTTGCAATTTGTAGATAATGCTTATAATGATTTTAGAATAGTTGTTATCGCTAGTTTTTTTACTGCTTTATTTTATGCATTTTATGGGCTTTTTTTTACTTACAATGAAATTTTAAATTTAGAACTTTTTTCTAGGAAAATCATTGCTTATAAGAGTGCTTCTTTTGTTTATTTTGATTTTTTATCTGAATTATTGTATTTTGTTTCAAATTTAAAATTTTTTATTTTTTCTTATTTTGGATATTTGGGATTTAGGGTTTTAAATTTTATTTTTGATTTTTTTAATTTTTTTATGTTTTGTTCTCTTTTGGCTTTTGTTTTTAATTTTGTTTTGAAAATAAAGATAAAAATAATTGTTTTATTTTTGTGTTTTATCATGGTTTTAGCAAGTTATTTTTTAAAAGAGCAAAGAAATAATGCCTTAAAATCTGAACAAGAACAAATACTTTTATGGATGAATAATTTTGATTTTTTAAAAGATCATAATTTAAGTTTAATTCAAAAAGAAAAAGATCTTTTTGAAAAAGATCTTAAAGATCTTAGAGAAATTTTTAAAAAAAATGCTTTTGGAATAGGCATTTGGTGGTTTTCTAAAGAAAAAGAAGACTTGGAAAAAAGAATAAATGAGAGTTTAAAATGAGATTTGATTTTTTTGTTTCAAAGCGTTTAGATATCAGTAGAAATAAAGCTTTAGAGCTTATAGAAAATGAAGAGGTTTTGCTTAATGGTAAAAGTTTTAAAGCTTCTTTTGATGTGAAAAATTTTTTAGAAAATTTAAAAAAAACGCAAGATTTAAATCCTGAAGATATACTTTTAGCTGATGAGTTAAAATTGGATCTTTTAAGTGAAATTTATGTTTCAAGAGCAGCTTTAAAATTAAAAAATTTCTTAGAAGAAAATGATATTGAAATAAAACATAAAAATTGTCTTGATATAGGATCTAGTACGGGTGGTTTTGTACAAATTTTACTTGAAAATCAGGCTTTAAAAATCACTGCTCTTGATGTGGGTAGTAATCAACTCCATCCAAGTTTAAGAGCAAATGAAAAAATTATCTTGCATGAAAATATAGATCTTAGAGCTTTTAAAAGTGAAGAAAAATTTGAACTTATTACTTGTGATGTGAGTTTTATTTCTCTTATTAATTTACTTTATTATATCGATAATTTAGCTTTAAAGGAAATTATCTTACTTTTTAAGCCTCAGTTTGAAGTGGGAAAAAATATCAAAAGAGATAAAAAGGGTGTTTTAAAAGATGACAAAGCAATCTTAAAAGCAAGAATGGATTTTGAAAAAGAATGTGCTAAATTGGGTTGGCTTTTAAAAAATACGCAAAAATCAAGCATTAAAGGAAAGGAAGGTAATGTTGAATATTTTTACTACTATATCAAAAATTAATATTACTTCTTTAGCCATAGGTTGTTTTGATGGTATGCATTTAGGACATCTAAAACTTGTAAAATGTTTAGATGAGAATGGGGCTTTGTTAGTTATTAATAAATTTAAGGGTCAATTTCTTTGTTCAAATCGTCAAAAAGAAGAAATCTCAGGAAAAAAAGTTATAGAAGTGGATTTTGAAAGTATAAAATCTTTAGATGGTAAAGATTTTTTAAGCTTTTTGAAAAAAGAATTTGTCAATTTAAAATTTATAGTGGTGGGATATGATTTTTCTTTTGGGAAAAATAGGGCTTATAATGCTAAAGATATTGAGTTTTTAAGTGGGATAAAAACTATAATAGTTGATGAATTTAGCATAGGCGGAATAGGTGTTCATGCAAGTTTAATTAAGGATTTTTTATCAAAAGCAAATTTGCAAAAAGCAAAAGAATTTTTAGGAAGAGATTATAGTATCAAAGGGGAGATGATTAAAGGACAAGGTTTGGGCTCTAAAGAACTTTTTGCGACTATAAATTTAGATTGTAAAGGCTATTTTTTACCTCAAAATGGTGTTTATGCTACTTTGTTAAAAAGTCAAAGAAAAATTTATAAAAGTGTGAGTTTTTTAGGTATAAGGTCAAGCGATGAAAATTTTGCTATAGAAAGTCATATTTTAGAAGAATTGGGTGAAAATTTCGCACAAGGGGAGTTTTTCGAACTTGAGTTTATATCTTTTCTAAGAGAGAATCAAAAATTTCAAGATCTAAAAAAACTTAAAAATCAAATTGCCAAAGACATAGAGCAAGCTAGAGAATTATTAAGGAAAAATGATGAAAGATGAACTTTTTAAACAAAGCCCTAAAAAACAATTTGAATTTGATAAAAGCGTGGCTAGTGTTTTTGATGATATGATCAATCGTTCTGTACCATTTTATAGAGAAAATTTAGAACTTTGTGGCAATTTATTGGCTAAAATTTTACCTACAAATGCAAGTGTTTGTGATTTGGGCTGCTCAAGTGCTAATTTTTTGATTTTTTTGGCAAATCTAAGAAAGGATTTTAAACTTTTTGGCGTGGATAATTCTGCTTCTATGCTTGAAGTTGCAAAGTCAAAAGCTAAAGCTTATGGACTTGATATAAGTTTTTTTGAAGTTAATTTATGCGAATTTGATTTTTTTACTTGCGATGTTTTTGTGGCAAATTATACTATGCAGTTTATTCGCCCTCCTAAAAGACAAGAATTGCTTGATAAAATTTATAAAAATTTAAACTCTAAAGGCATTTTGATTATGAGTGAAAAAATCCTTTATGAAGATGCTTTTTTGTCTAAAAATATCATAGAACTTTATGCAGATTATAAAGAAAAACAAGGTTATTCTAAATTTGAAATTGCAGCCAAAAGAGAAGCTTTAGAAAATGTTTTAATTCCTTATAGTCAAAAAGAAAATTTAAACATGCTAGAAAAGGCAGGTTTTAAGAAAACAGAAAGTATTTTTAAATGGGCAAATTTTGAAACTTTCATAGCTTTTAAGGATTAGAAATATTTTCTTCTTCCCATTTATCTTTTGGAAAACCTACCTTATATGCATTAACACAATCTTGACTGATGATAGCTTTGTGTCTGCATTCTAAACTTCTTTTTTTTGCTTCTTCAGGGTGATTTTGATAATATTCTACACTTTTGGTTTGTTCGCATGCTGCAAAAAATATACCAATAAGGCTTAAAAAAAGAGTTATTTTCATGGTAATTTTTCCTGTGTTATATTAATATCATCACTAAAGATAGAACTTTGATTGTTTTCTGTTGTTTTGGAAGGATAAATTTCAGAAGGTGTTTCTGCTATGGGCGGCATTATAATACTTTCATTATTTTCTGAACTTTGGTTAATATCTTTTGTGATTTTTTCTTTTTTTAAATCATTTTGTTTTAAAGCTTCTAATATCTGATTATCAGATTTTTTTGGTGTGTTTGGACTGTATTTACTCTCTTCATTTGTTGGCTTAATACCAATTTCTAATGCATTAATACAATCTTCGCTAAGAGTTCCGCTTTCTTTGCATTCTTTTGCTTTTTCTTTTGCTTCGCTAGGATGATTTTTGTAGTAATTTTCTGTTTTGCTATCGCAAGCTGTTATATTAATAATTATTAAAATTGTAAGTAAAATACTTAGTCTTTGCATTTATCAATCTCCTAAAAATTTTTAGCATCTTAGCAAACTTGTATAAAGCAACGATAAATTATTTTTCTTCATTATAAGAAAAAATAGGTAAAGACCATTGATATTTGATAGCTAAAAGCCTTGCAATAACTCCTATAAAAAGAGTTAAAAGTGTGCAAACTAGAGCATTAAGCTCAAGCCACATTATTAGAGAATAATAGATTGCTCCTGCAATTATGGCAATTCCTGCATAAATTTCTTTTTGAAATACCAAAGGGATTCTCATACATAAAATATCTCTTAAAATTCCACCAAAAACACCCGTAATTACAGCAGCAGCAACGGCTATGATAAACCCATGATTTTGATCTATGGCTATTTGAGCTCCAAGTATGCTAAAAACAACAAGTCCTATAGCATCAAGAGTTAGAAATAAAGTTTCAAGTTTGGTTACTACACGTGGAATTTTTGTGGCTATAAGGGCGCAAAAACAGATTAAAATAATATATTCAGGATGTTTAACCCAAGTTAAAGGATAATGTCCTAAAAGCACATCTCGTATGCTTCCACCTCCAATTGCTGTTACGAGAGCAATAAAAATAACTCCAAAAAGGTCCATTTTATGGCGTCCTGCAGCTAAAGCCCCTGTCATTCCTTCTGCGGAAATACCTATGATATAAAGAGTGGTTATTGTAAGAGCATTTATCTCCATAATTTATACCTTAAAATTTATCACAATTTATTTGATACTGTTTAATATTTTCATCATTTACTTCGTGGTTTGGTACTTGATAGCATTCTTTAAATTTCGGAGTTTTAATAATTTTTACATAAAAACTTGGTATAGCAATACGGTTTTTAATGTATTGTGGTTCTTTATCGTAAAGTACTAAATTTAAAACTTCAATACTTTGAAATTTTAAAGCCAAATTTCTTTCTCTTTGTTCGATTTCATTCCAAATTATATTATTTATTTGCGCATTTTGTGGGGTAATATTACTCATTAAAAATACTGAATTTTGGGCAGCTTTACTAAAGCTAAAAGAAGCATTGGGTGCAGTGTGTCCTCGCGTGTAGCCGCTGTTTTTATAATCACTCCAAGTAGTGCGGTATTTTTTAGGAATATTTGTATCATCTTCAAAGCGAGGGCGTTTTTTAATTTGTTTATTTTTTAAATTTGAAGCTTCTACTTTATAAGCAACGGCTTTTGTACCTTTGAGTTTATAATCATAGCAATTTAGATAAAAAAACTTATCTAAGATTTGCGAGCAATTTATGTTGTTAAAATAAGAAGAAAAAACAGCACTAGGCTCGTAAGATTCTAAGGCGAAAATATTAAGAAATATAGCGAGTAAAAAGATGAAAATTTTCATTTAAGTTCCTTATCTTTACTTTTGCAAAGATGATTTAAAAAACATTCTTTACATAAAGGTTTTTTAGCTTTACAAGTGTAGCGTCCAAAAAGAACCATGGCTTGATGAAGATAGTTAAGATTATCTTTAAATATGCGTGTTAAATCTTCTTCTGTAGCTTCTGGAGTTTTTGCTTTGCTAAGTCCTAAGCGGTGAGAAACTCTAAAAACATGAGTATCTACAGCCATGAAATTTGCTCCACACCATTCTATTAAAACCACATGGGCGGTTTTTTGTCCCACGCCTGCTAAGGATTTTAATTTCTCTTCTTCAAGGGGAATTTCTCCGTCAAAATTTTCACAAACTGATTTTGCCATTTTTATAAGATTTTGTGCTTTATTATTAAAAAATGAACAAGTTTGTATGTAGGTTTTAAGGCTTGATAAATTTGCATTTGCAAGAGATTTGATATCAGGATAAGCTTTAAAAAGATCAGGAGTGATGAGATTAACTCTTTTATCAGTGCATTGGGCTGAAAGCATCACACAGACTAATAGTTCGTATAAATTTGAAAATTTAAGTTCTGTTACAGGTTTCTCAAAATGTTTTAAAAAAAGCTCTTTGATTTCTAAATTTCTTTTCATTTTTTAATTTTAGTTAATTAGCTTTAAACCAAGTTTAGATATAATCGATTTTATATACATTTTATTAAAAAGGAAACCCAATGAAAAAAATTTCTTTAGTTGCAGCAGCTTTGATTGCAGGTGTAGCTTTAAATGTAAATGCAGCTACAGTAGCCACTGTTAATGGCAAGAGCATTAGTGATACAGAAGTAAGTGAATTTTTTGCCCCTATGCTTAGAGGACAGGATTTTAAAACTTTGCCAGATAATCAAAAAAAAGCTCTTATTCAGCAGTATATTATGCAAGACTTAATTTTGCAAGATGCTAAAAAACAAAATTTAGAAAAAGATCCTTTATACACAAAAGAACTTGATCGTGCAAAAGATGCAATACTTGTTAATGTTTATCAAGAGAAAATTTTAAATACAATTAAAATTGATGCGGCTAAAGTTAAAGCTTTTTATGATCAAAATAAAGACAAATACGTAAAACCTGCGAGAGTGCAAGCAAAACATATCTTAGTAGCGACAGAAAAAGAAGCTAAGGATATTATTAACGAACTTAAAGGTTTAAAAGGTAAAGAACTAGATGCTAAATTTAGTGAGCTTGCTAAAGAGAAATCAATTGATCCAGGTTCAAAAAACCAAGGTGGTGAGCTTGGTTGGTTTGATCAATCAACTATGGTAAAGCCTTTTACAGATGCTGCTTTTGCACTTAAAAATGGTACTATTACTACAACTCCAATAAAAACGAATTTTGGCTATCATGTAATCTTAAAAGAAAATTCGCAGGCTAAAGGTCAAATCAAATTTGATGAAGTAAAACAAGGTATTGAAAACGGACTTAAATTTGAAGAATTTAAAAAAGTTATCAATCAAAAAGGCCAAGATCTTTTAAATAGTGCTAAAGTGGAATATAAATAATGGGTGTTTTAGACATTGTAAAAGCAGGGGTGATTAGCGGAGATGAGCTTAATAAAGTTTATGATTATGCTAAAGCAGAGGGTTTTGCTATCCCTGCTGTTAATGTTGTAGGAACTGATTCTATTAATGCAGTTTTAGAAGCTGCAAAAAAAGTTAACTCTCCAGTTATTATCCAGTTTTCAAATGGTGGGGCAAAATTTTATGCAGGAAAAAATTGTCCTAATGGAGAAGTTTTAGGTGCAATTAGTGGGGCTAAACATGTGCATTTACTTGCTAAAGCTTATGGTGTACCTGTGATTTTACACACTGATCATGCTGCAAGAAAACTTTTGCCTTGGATTGATGGGCTTATTGAGGCAAATGCACAATATAAAAAAACCCATGGACAAGCTTTATTTAGTTCTCATATGCTTGATCTTAGCGAAGAAAGTTTAGAAGAAAATCTTAACACTTGTGAAGTTTATCTTCAAAAACTTGATGCTTTAGGTGTCGCACTTGAAATAGAACTAGGTTGTACAGGTGGTGAAGAAGATGGAGTGGATAATACAGGCATTGATAATTCCAAGCTTTATACCCAACCAGAAGATGTAGCACTTGCATATGAAAGACTTGGAAAAATTAGTGATAAATTTTCAATCGCAGCAAGCTTTGGAAATGTACATGGAGTTTACAAGCCAGGAAATGTTAGTTTACAACCTGAAATTTTAAAAAATTCGCAAAAATTTGTAAAAGATAAATTTGCTTTAAAAAATGATAAACCTATAAATTTTGTATTTCATGGTGGTAGCGGTAGCGAGCTAAAAGATATTAAAGATGCAGTAAGCTATGGCGTAATCAAGATGAATATTGACACAGATACCCAGTGGGCTTTTTGGGATGGGGTACGTGAATATGAACTTAAAAATAGGGCTTATTTGCAAGGACAAATTGGAAATCCAGAAGGTGATGACAAGCCAAATAAAAAATACTATGATCCGCGTGTTTGGTTAAGGAGTGGTGAAGAAAGCATGATAAAGCGTCTTGAAGTCGCTTTTGAAGATTTAAACTGTATAAACAAAAACTAAGCATTTTAAAGGCTTAGTTTTATTTTGTTTTAAAAATTTTTATCAAATTAAGTAGCAATCTTTAAAATAAAATTTTTAATGAGGTATTGGTTTCATGGATATTAAATCAGATGAAATTTCAGAACTTGTTTTGCCTGAAGGCAAAGATGCAAGAGGTTCTTTGGTTTATTTTAAAATTATTTTTATTCCAGCTTTTCTTTATATTTTGATTTTATTAGGTTATTTTAATGTAATTGACTTTAAGGTTGAATTACATACGGTTATTATGACAGGTGTGATTTTTTTTACAGCATTGATTTTTGCTAGACATAGTGCTGAGTATGCGTATAGTATTTTTGAACAACAAAAAGATGAATTTAAACAGGCTTTAAAAAGACATATTATGAGGCATTTTCTTGCCATAGGGAAAGACACGAAATCAAATGCCAATTTTGATGACTTTGCTTATACATATATTAAAGGTGCAAGAAATGAGAATTTTGCTAGTATAGGTTCGGCAATTTTTCCAATGATGGGAATTTTAGGAACTTTTATCAGCATAGCTTTTTCAATGCCAAATTTTAGTTCTAGTGATACAGCCGCTTTAGAACAAGAAATTGCAGATTTGTTAAGTGGAGTAGGAACTGCTTTTTATGTTTCAATTTATGGAATTTTTCTTGCATTATGGTGGATGTTTTTTGAAAAATATGGTAAAAGTAAAATAGATCGTTTACTAAATCGTCAAAAAAACGCTACAAGTGGATTTTTTTGGACAAAAGAAGAGCTTGATCAAAGATATTTAACTGAGAGTTTGCAACATTTTGAAAAAATTGGAGCAATTTTTAAACAAGTTAGCAATGATGATTTTTTTGCAGAGCTTGATCATGCTATTGATAGAAAATTTGGCATTTTTCAAGATATGCTAAATGTAGAAGAAAAAGCTATTAGATTAAGTAGTGAACACATCAAACAAACCATGGGTGAGCTTAGTAAAGCACAAAGAGATCAACGCGATCTTGGAAAGCTTTATAGTGAAATGTTAAATGGCATAGGTTTGCTCAATCAAAATTTGAAAGAAATCAATACAAGAATGTCAGAACAATATAATCGCTTGCTCGATATCAGTAGTGATAAAATTCATCATCTTGATAAGACGCTAAGTGCATTCGATGAAAAAGTAGAGCGTTTTGGCAAAAATTTTGAACTTTATGAAAAAGCAATGTTGGAAAGTCAAGAAAAGGTTTTTGAGGGATTTAAAGCAAGCTTGTTTGAAGGTATGCATAAATTTAAGGAAGTATATGAAGAAGAAAAAAGTATCGATGCTAAAATCAAAATGATGGATGAGCTTAAAAAAGAAATGAAAGCACTTGATGAAGAAACAAGTCAAATGATGAGTAAGCTTTCTGGGGATGGAAATCAAAATAAAGAAAATGAAACCAAACAAATAGAAGATTTTTCAGAGTCTAAGACTGAAGAAAATCAAGATGAAATTCAAGCAGAAATATCTAAGCAAGAAAGCAATGATGAGTTAAAAAATGAAGATAAAGAAAATAAATGAAAAATGAGTCAAAAGAAGATAGCAATTTTTGGATAGCTTATGCTGATTTAATGGCAGGATTGCTGTTTGTTTTTATTTTGCTAATAGGTGCTATTGTTGTAAAATATGTTTTAACTCAAAGTGATTTAAAAGAAATTAAAGACAATCTCAATAAACAAGAGGCACGCTTAGAGGAGAGCAAAGAAGAGCTTAGAAATAAAGAAGCTATAGTGTTTAAACTAAGTTCTGATTTAAACAATGCTTCTAGTGCTTTAAATCTTGCTAATTCTCAAAAAGCAGAATTAGAGGCTAATATTACAAATTACAAGCAGTTAAGTAAAGATTTGAACTCAACTTTAGATAATAAAGATAAGCAAATTTTGATTTTACTAGGTCAATTAGAGAAAAAAGATGAAGAGCTTAAAAATTTACAAGAAGATTTTCAAAAAGCTAAAGAAAAGGTGCAAAATCTTGGTTTGATTCGTGAAAATTTAAGCAAGGAATTGCAAAGCAAACTTGATAATAATATCACTATAGATGAAAAGACAGGATCTATTTCTTTGCCTGCTGAAGTACTTTTTGATAAAGATTCTTATGTGTTAAAAAATGAAGCAAAGGCAAGTTTGAGAAAAATCTTAAGCGAATATTTTGATGCTATTCTTGAAGATCCAAAAATTTTTTCTAACATTGAAAATATCATTATTGAAGGACATACTGATAGTGATGGATCTTATATTTATAATTTAGATTTGTCGCAAAAAAGAGCTTATGAGGTGATGAATTTTATCTATACTTTTTATAAGAGTGATAAGCTTCAAAAGCTTTTAATGGCAAGTGGACGTTCTTTTTCAGATCCTGTGTTTGTCAACGGAGTTGAAGATAAGGATAAGAGTCGTCGCATAGAGATAAAATTTAGCATTAAAAATGATAATGCTTTAAAAGATGTAGAAAAATTCTTTGAATTTCATTAAAACAATTAGTCCTATACAAAAAATCAATTTTAACGGATTTGAATTTTATATTAAAAGAGATGATTTATTAGGAGAAATTAATGGAAATAAAGCTAGGAAACTTGCTTTTTATATCCATCAAAGATATCCTAAAAATCAATCTTTTATAAGTTATGGAGGAAGCCAAAGTAATGCTTTGGCGGCATTAAGTATTTTTGCTAAACAAAGATCATATAAGCTTGTTTTTGCTTGTGAAAAAATTTCTACTTTTCTTAAGAATAATCCTTGTGGAAACTATGCTTTAGCTTTAGAAAATGGTGTTGATTTTGTAGAAAATATCCATTCTTTATCCTTAAAGCAATTTGCCTTGTCTTTGTGTAAAAAAGATGATATTTTTATAGAACAAGGCATGGCTAATTTAGAAGCTCAATATGGCTATATGGAGCTTGCTCAAGAAATTCAAATGCAAAGTCAAAGTTTAAAGCTTGATTTTGATATTTTTTTACCTTCGGGTACAGGCACTTCGGCAGCTTTTTTGGCAAAGTATTCTAAATTTAAAGTATTTACTTGCGCTTGTGTAGGTGATATTAAATATCTTAAAAAACAAATTTTAACATTAGATCCAAGCTATGATTTTTCAAATTTAGAATTTTTAACAAGTGATAAAAAATATCACTTTGCTAGACCGTATAAAGAATTTTATGAGCTTTACATGGATTTAAAGTTAAAGTGCAATATAGAATTTGACTTGTTGTATGATATTTTAGGATTAAGTATAGCATTAAAACAAGAGTGGAAAAAACCATTGCTTTATATACATCAAGGTGGAATTTTAGGAAATTCCACTATGTTAGAGAGATATAAATTTAAAAAATTAGTTTAAAATTCCATAGATAAAAATGATTAAAATAATCAAAGGTACTATATATTTTACATAATAAAACCAAATTCCAAACCATGAACTTTTAAGTGTATTGTTATTGCTAAGTTCTTTTAGACTTTCTTGTTTGCCTAAAATCCAACCTACATAAATGCAGCAAAAAAATGCAGTTAAAACAAACAAAATATTTCCACTAATGAAATCAAAACTATCAAAAATGTTTTTTCCTTTGATGATAACAATATCACGCCAAGGCCCATAAGTTAGAATACAAGGAAGATTGCCAAGTATGAAGATAAACCCTAGAGTTAGGTTAATAGAAAGATTTTTAGAATATTTAAATTTTTCTTCTAATACGCTAATAATAACTTGATAAATTGGCAAGCTTGTGGTTAAAGCTGCAATCAAGAGTAAGACAAAAAATAAAATACACACAATGGTACCAAAATGGATATGAGAAAATGCTATAGGTAAAGTTTCAAAAACCAAAGAAGGCCCGCTATCTGGAGCAAGTCCTGCTGAGAAAAGTGCTGGAAAAATCATAAAACCAGCCAAAACAGCTATAATGGTATTTAAAACCCCTGTATAAATAGCGGTTTTTGCCATATTTTCATTTTTATTAAGATGAGATGAAAGTGTTATCATCACCCCAAAACCTAGGGATAAAGCAAAAAAGACTTGCCCTAAAACATCGATTAAAAGTTTTGATGATAAAATTTTACTAAAATCAGGTTCAAGATAAAATTTAACTCCAGCTATAGCTCCATCAAGGGTTAAATTGCGTCCCACAACAACAATAAGACAGATAAATAATAAGGGCATTAAAAATTTGACGGATTTTTCTATACCATCTATAATGCCTCTTTTTAAAATAATATAATTAATAATTACAAAAACAGTGGTAAAAATACCAACTCCTAAAGGATTGAAGGCTATTTTGTCGTTAAAAAACTGATGAGTAAATTCTTTGCTTACTACATTGGCAAGACTAAAATTCCCTAGGGTTAATTCCCAAATATAAACTAAAACCCATCCTCCAAGTACCATGTAGTAAGCCATTATGCCAAAGCTTCCTAAAAGTCCCATATATCCAATACTTTGCCATTTTTGTTTGAAAGCATCTACGCTATTTGTCATCGCTTTTCTGCCTATGACATTTTCAACTAAAATAACAGGAATGCCTATGATAATCATAGCTATACAAAAAACTAATACATAAGCACCGCCACCATTTTCTCCTACAAGATAGGGAAAACGCCAAGTTGCTCCAAATCCTATGGTTGCTCCAGCAACTGTTAGAATATAAGTTAGTGTGCTACTCCATGTTTGTCTTTGCATGATTATCCTTTCGAAAAAGAATTATTTTACCTAAAAATAACTTTAAAAACTTATAAGCTATCCATATAGCTTATATCGTAAGTATTTTTTAAGCGTTTGTGTATCGTTTCGTGCCAATTTTGAGATATGAGAGAGTTTAATTTTTCTAATTTATCTAATAAATTCAGATTTTGCTTAAGAATTTGATGCGGGGAGTAAAAAAGTTGATTGAGTTCAAATACACTAAGTGAAGTAGAATTTTTTTCTAAAATTTTAATATTTTCATGCTTTCGTATTTGTCCAACTTGTAAAACTTTATAATACCATCCACTCAAGCCCGTTTTAAAAATTTCATGTGTAAAATTTGGATTATTGTGAATTTTAGAAATTTTTACACAAGGTTTTCTAGGTTCGCTTACTTGCAGTATTGCATTTGAAATTTGATGTATATCACCTATGCAAACATTTTGTTCACAAAGCCCATCGATGCTCAAATTTTCACCCATTGAGCCAAAATTTAGCTTTTTATTAAGAAATCTTTCCCATATAGGATAGTTTTGACAAGAGTTGGCAAAAATAGCCTTATGGTAGCCTCCATGATGAATTTTATCAGCTATTTGATCATCTAAAATACCTAGAAAATCAATTTGTGTTTCTTCTAGGTAAGTATCTTTAATAAATGCGCTTTGGAAATTTTTATAGTTTTTAATTTTCCCTATTTGCAAACTTTGAATTTTCATGGTTCTAGTTTTTTTAATAAATCATCAGCACTGATAAAACCCGTGATTTTTAATTTTTCTTTTCCATTTTCAAAGAAAATTAAAACAGGTGGGCCAAAAACATTAAATTCTTTCATGGTTTTAATTTGTTCATTATTATTTTCGCTTACATCAACTTTGATAAGTTTGTAATTTTGCATTTTTTGTATGATTCTTTCATCGCTAAAGGTCAATTCATCTAAAAGTTTGCAATTTTCACACCAAGATGCAGTAAAATCAAGCATTATGGGCTTTGTATTTGTTTGTATTTCTTGCTTTAATTGTTCAAAATTGTTGATATAATCATAGCTTAAAGCAGGTTTTGAGGCAGATATAGTATTGAAATTTAAAGGATTTAAGAAATTTTTAGCCCCAAAAAGTCCCCCTAGGAAAATACTTAGAGAATAAGCTAAAATAAGAATTAAAATACTTTTTTTAATTTTAGAAATTATTGTAAAACTTTTTTCAAAAATTCCCATAAAAACACTAAAAAATACACCTAAAATTCCATAGGCAATTAAAATGTAATTTTCTTCAATAATTCTAGAAAGTATCCAAATAGCCATAGCCAACATAACAAAAGCAAAGAAAATTTTTACTTTTTCCATCCAAAAACTAGGTTTAATAAAACCTAATCCTAAGCCTATGAAAAGCAAAGGTATACCCATGCCAAAACTCATGATAAAAAGCGCACTACCACCTAATAAAGCATTGCCTGTATTGGCTATATAAATTAAAGCACCTGCTAAAGGGGCTGCTACGCAAGGACCTACTATTAAAGCAGATAAAAATCCCATAATAGCTATACCTACAACTCCCTTTCCTTTTTCGCTTTTTTTATGTATAAAGGTTTGAAATCTTAATGGTAATTCGAAACGAAAAGCTCCAAACATAGCAAAAGCAAAAGCTATGAAAATTAGAGCAAAAAGAATTAAAATAATAGGTTTTTGTAAAATTCCTTGAATACTTGCTCCTAGAAAACTTGCTATAACTCCAGCAATAGCGTAGGCTAAAGACATGAAAAAAACATAGATAAAAGAGAGAAAAAAACTATGTTTTTTTGAAAATTTAGCATTACTTTTTGCTATGATAAGAGAAGATAAAATCGGAATCATAGGTAAAATACAAGGTGTTAAGGAGAGTAAAAGTCCATAGCCAAAAAAACTTAGTAAAATCCAAAAAAAGTTATCTGTTGCTAAAAAATTTGCTATAGAGCTTTCTTCAGATTCAATTTTAGTTTTTTTATCTGTTTTTTGAGCTTTATAAGGTTTTGAAATTTCAAAAGTATCTTTTTTAGAAATGAGATCAAAGTACCAAGTTTGAGGATTATAACACAAGCCTTGTTCAGAACAACCTTGAAATTCGAGTTTGATTAAATTTGTAGTATTTTTTGCAAAGTGCTCTAGTAGTAAATTTGGCAAAGCTAAATTTAATTTTTGATAATAAACATTTTCATTGCCTCTTGTAGAGCTTTGAGGTAGATTAATCAAAGAACTTATATCTTTTTCATTTATATATAATTTAAGTTTATTAGAATAAAGATAAATATCTTTTCCAAGTTCAATATCAATTGAGATAGAACTATTATAAGAGTTTGATTTTACATTAAAAGCTTCATTTAAAGACAATATAGAAGCAAAACATAAGCAAAAACTTAATAAAATAATACCAAAAATACGCATAAATTTCCTAAAAACTTATTTTTCCTTTATCTTTAGCTTCAATTATAATTTATTATGATAAATTTACTTTAAATACTTTATAAAGGTTTGAAAATGCAAGAAAATAATTCTTCAAAAACACAAGGGGCTGTTAAAAAGAATGAAATTTATATTTCTGTTAAAAGAAAGAAAAGTACAATAGAATATGAAAAAGATTTAAAGAATTTGCAAATTGAGCTTTTGAAATTTCAAAATCATGTTAAAGCCAAGGGTTTAAAGGTTCTTATACTTATAGAAGGACGCGATGCAGCTGGAAAAGGTGGGGCGATTAAACGTTTGATTGAGCATTTAAACCCGCGTGGTTGCCGCGTTGTGGCTCTTGAAAAACCTAGTGATGTGGAAAAAACACAGTGGTATTTTCAGCGTTATATAGCACATTTGCCCTCGGCCGGTGAGATTGTGATTTTTGACAGATCTTGGTATAATCGTGCAGGAGTAGAACCGGTTATGGGTTTTTGTACACCGCAACAACATAAAGATTTTTTAAGAGAAGTGTCTTTGTTTGAAAATATGATTTCAAATAGTGATATTATTTTTTTTAAATTTTATTTTTCAGTATCAAAAGACGAGCAAAAAAAACGTTTTGAAAAACGCCGAAGTGATCCACTTAAACAATATAAATTATCTCCTGTAGATCAAAAATCACAAGAATTATGGGATAAATATACTTTAGCTAAATACTCTATGCTTTTAGCATCTAATACTCCAACTTGTCCTTGGACTATTATTTCTTCAGATGATAAGAAAAAAGCAAGATTAAATTTATTGCGTTTTATACTTTCTAAGGTAGAATATCCAAATAAAAAAACTGGAGATTTTTCCAAAATTGATGCAAAATTAGTGCGTAGTGGAGAAGAAGAAATACGAAAAATGGAGGCGAATTTGGAAAAACTTGACAGTAAAAAAGCAGATGAGAAAATAAAAGATTTAGATTAAGGAAAAGAATGCATAAGCTGGTTGAAAATTTAGCACTAAAGTACTATGATAAAGTAGTTGATTTAAGACATCAAATTCATATGCATCCTGAGCTTGAATTTGAAGAAGAAAATACAGCTCATTTAGTGTGTAAAATTTTAGATGAGTTTGGCATTAAATATCAAAAAAATATTGCAAAAACAGGAATTTTAGCTATTATAGAAGGAAAAAAGAAGAGTCAGAAAAAACCAAAATGCGTTCTTTTAAGAGCGGATATGGATGCTTTGCCTGTACAAGAAAAAACTAATCTAAGTTATGCTTCAAAAATTGATGGTAAGATGCACGCATGTGGACATGATGGACATACAGCAGGACTTTTGGGAGCTGCTTTGATATTAAATGAGCTCAAAGATGAATTTTGTGGCACGATTAAGTTTATGTTTCAGCCCGCAGAAGAGGGAAGCGGTGGAGCTAAACCTATGATAGAATCAGGTGTATTGGAAAATCCTTATGTTGATGCGGTTTTTGGTTGTCATTTATGGGGGTCTTTGCTTGAAAATACTGCTCAAATTGTAAGTGGCGAAATGATGGCTGGAACGGATATTTTTGATTTGGAATTTATTGGCAGAGGAGGACATGGAGCTCATCCGCACACTTGCATAGATCCTATAATTATGGCAACGCAATTTGTAAATAATATACAAAGTGTTGTTTCTAGGCGTTTAGCCCCTTATGAAGCAGGGGTGATTACCGTAGGTCAAATTTGTGCAGGAGCTACTTATAATGTTATTCCTGCAAATGCTTATTTAAAAGGAACCGTGCGTTTTTTAAATGATAAAATACAAGATATTTTAAAAAGTTCTCTAGAAGAAGTGGCTGCTGCTACAGCAAAATCTAATGGTGGAGATTATAAGCTTAAATATACTAAAGAATTTCCTCCATTGATTAATGATGAAAAAGCTGCTTTAATAGCAAGAAAAGCTTTTGCAAAGGTCTTAGGAGAAGAAAATATCATTGTTTCTTCTAAACCTGACATGGGGGCTGAAGATTTTGCTTTTTTAACACGAGAAAGAATGGGAGCTTATGTATTTGTTGGAATTTCAAAGGATTTAAATCATCCAGCTTTGCACCATAGTTCTACTTTTTGTTGGGATGATGAAAATTTAAAAGTTTTAATGCAGGGTGATGTGATGATGGCTTTAGAATTTTTAAATTTATAAAATAGAATTAAAAATTCACAAAAAATTCACAAAAAATGAGTAAAATTTAATCTTGATTTTTCTTTAGGATTTGTTATTATGAAAAAGAAGATTGTTTTAATCATTTTAATTGCAATACTTGGAAGTGTTGGGGCTTATTTTATTTTTTTTAATAATGATGAAAAAATCAGCTATTTAACTCAAAAAATACAAAAAAAAGATATATCTCAAACCATAGAGGCAGTAGGAAAGGTATATGCCAAAGATCAAGTCGATGTAGGTGCTCAAGTTAGCGGACAAATTATAAAACTTTATGTCGATGTGGGAACTCATGTAAAGCAAGGTGATTTGATCGCTCAAATTGACAAAGATAAACAACAAAACGATTTAGATATTACAAAAGCTCAGCTTGAAAGCGCTAAGGCTAATTTAGAGAGTAAAAAAGTTGCTCTTGAGATTGCAAGTAAGCAATATCAAAGAGAGCAAAAACTTTATGCAGCTAAAGCAAGTTCTCTTGAAAATTTAGAAACTCAAAAAAATAATTATTATACTTTAAAAGCCAATGTTGCAGAGCTTAATGCTCAAGTAGTTCAGCTTGAAATCACTCTTAAAAATGCACAAAAAGATTTAGGTTATACAACCATTACTGCTCCTATGGATGGTGTTGTGATTAATGTAGCTGTAGATGAAGGACAAACAGTTAATGCTAATCAAAACACTCCTACTATAGTCCGTATAGCTAATTTAGATGAAATGGAAGTAAGGATGGAAATAGCAGAGGCTGATGTGAGTAAGATAAAAGTAGGAACAGAGCTTGATTTTTCTTTGCTTAATGATCCTCAAAAAACTTATCATGCTAAGATTGCAAGTATAGATCCAGCTGATACTGAAGTGAGTGATTCTAGTACAAGCTCAAGCTCATCAAGTTCGAGTTCTTCAAGCTCAAGCTCATCAAATGCTATTTATTATTACGCAAAATTTTATGTAGCCAATAAAGATGATTTTTTGCGTATTGGTATGAGTATACAAAATGAAATTGTTGTAGCAAGTGCAAAGGCTGTTTTAGCAGTGCCAACTTATGCAATTAAAAGTGATCCAAAAGGCTATTATGTTGAAATTTTAGAAAATCAAAAAGCTGTTAAAAAATATGTTAAACTTGGTATTAAAGATTCTATCAATACTCAAATTTTAGAAGGTGTAAATGAAAATGAAGAATTGATAGTAAGCTCAAGTGCTGATGGCTTAGCTCCTAAAATGAAGTTGAGATTTTAATGATTTTTCTTAAAAATATTTGCAAAAATATAGGCGAAAATGCCATTTTAAAAAATGTAAGTTTAAGTATAGAAAAAGGTGAATTTGTTGCTATTATAGGACAAAGTGGAAGTGGTAAAACTTCACTTTTAAATATCATAGGAACATTAGATACGCCAAGTAGTGGAACTTATGTTTTTGATGAGTATGAAGTCACTAAACTTAATAACGATGAAAAAGCAAGATTAAGGCGTGAAAAAATAGGCTTTATATTTCAAAGATATAATCTTTTAAGCTTGCTTAGCGCTAAAGAAAATGTTTCTTTACCTGCAGTTTATGCGGGAAAAAATTTACAAGAAAGAAGTCAAAACGCTAAAAAACTTTTAAATGATTTAGAATTAGCTCACAAGTTAGATTCTAAACCGAATGAATTAAGCGGAGGGCAGCAACAACGCGTTTCTATAGCAAGAGCTTTAATCAATGGTGGAGAGCTTATTTTGGCTGATGAGCCAACGGGAGCTTTGGATAGTAAAAGCGGTATTATGGTGCTTGAAATTTTACAAAAACTTAACGCGCAAGGTCATACTATAGTCTTAGTAACTCACGATCCAAAAATTGCAGCACAAGCTAAAAGGGTTATAGAAATTAAAGATGGAGAAATTTTAAGCGATACTAAAAAGGAAAAAGCTCAAGAAAAACTCACTTTAAAAACAATGTCTAAAGAGAAAAAAACACTTACTTTGCTTAAAAATCAAGCCTTTGAGTGTTTTAAGATAGCTTATTCTTCCATACTTGCACACAAACTTCGTTCTATTTTAACTATGCTTGGAATCATCATAGGTATTGCTTCTGTAGTTTGTGTTGTAGCTTTGGGGTTGGGCTCTCAAGCTAAGGTGCTTGAATCCATTGCAAGACTTGGAACAAATACTATTGAAATTCGTCCTGGAAAAGGATTTGGGGATTTGCGTTCGGGTAAAACAAGGCTTAATTTTAGTGATTTAGAAACGCTAAGATCTTTAGAATATTTAGAAGCAGTTGATGCTCACTCAAATACTTCAGGTGTAGCAACTTATACCAATATTTCTTTAAGTGCAAGAGCTGAAGGAGTGGGGGTAAATAATTTTGCCATAGAAGGTTTAAGGATAGATGCGGGAAGAATTTTAAATAATGATGATGTAAAAAATAGTACCAATGTTGCTGTGTTAGATTTTAACGCTAAAAAAAATCTTTTTCCTGATGAAAAAAGTGAAAATATTTTAGGTCGTGTGGTACTTTTTAATTCTCAACCTTTTAAGATCATAGGAGTTTTACAAAAAGATACAGACAAACCTATAGAAGATAATGTAGTGCGTCTTTATATACCCTATACAACACTGATGAATAAGCTTACAGGAGATAGAAATTTGCGTGAAATCATAGTTAAGGTTAAAGATGATGTGAGTTCAACTTTGGCTGAAAATGCTATTATAAGAATTTTAGAAATTAAACGCGGACAAAAGGATTTTTTTACTTTTAATTCTGATACCTTTAAGCAAGCTATTACAGCAAATAAACGCACTACAACCATACTTACTGCTTGTGTGGCTGTGATTGCTTTGATTGTTGGGGGTATAGGAGTGATGAATATCATGCTTGTTTCTGTAAGCGAAAGAACGAGAGAAATTGGCATACGAATGGCTATTGGGGCTAGAAGAGAAGATATTATGATGCAGTTTTTAATCGAAGCAGTTATGATTTGTACCATAGGGGCGATTTTAGGTGTGATTTTATCGATTTTTGTTATTTTTGCTTTTAATACTTTAAGTACAGATTTTCCTATGATTTTAAATGCCTATTCTGTGCTTTTAGGACTTTTAAGTTCTATGTTTATCGGTGTGATTTTTGGTTTTTTCCCTGCAAGAAATGCAGCAAATTTAAATCCTATTAGTGCATTATCAAAGGAATAAAGTGAAAATAATACTTAGCATTTTTTTAGCATTTTTCTTGAGCGCTTGTGGTGCAAAACTTAGCTTGCCTAAAGAAGTTGATTTAACTCAAGAACAAATGAAAGATTTAAATCTCACTTATGATTGGTATAGATCTTATGATAATGCAAAATTAAATGAATTTCTAAATTTTGTTTTATTGAATAATAGTGATATTAATATTGCTAGAAAAACTTTGCTTTCAGCTTTGGCTAGAGCTGATTTGATTGATTATGATTTATATCCGACTTTAAGTGGAAATTTGGGTTTTGGTGTGGATAAAGATTTAAATTCAGGCAAACAAAGTAAAAATTTCAATAATTCTTTAAATTTAAGCTATGAACTTGATATTTATGGCAAATTAAGAGATAGCGCAAGTGCGAGTGAATTTAGTGCAAAAGCAAGTGCTTATGATCTTGAAAATTTAAAAATAAGTATGATCAATACAGCTTTAAATGATGTGTTTGAGCTGGCTTATTTTAACGATGTAGATAAATTGCTTCGAGTCTATCTTTCAAATTTAGAACAAATGAAAGAGCTTTATAGTTATAAATACAAGCTTGGAAAAATAGAAGAATTAGATCTTTTAAACATAGAACAAAGCTTATTAAGAGCTAAACAAAATTTATTAAGCAATGATCAAAATCGTAATTTACTCATAAAAAATTTACAAGATTTATTGGCAAAGCAAGAAGGTTTTGCTTACATAGAGTATTTTAAAACTTTATCTTTAAATGATTTTAAAACCTTAAGTCCTGATTTTAATATACCTTTAAAAGCTTTAGCGTACCGTGCAGATGTGAGGTCTAAACTCAATAGCTTAAAATCAGCCTTTAAGGATTATTCTTCCATGCAAAAATCTATTGTGCCTAGTATTTCTTTAGGTGGAGCATTAAGCGGAAGGGATAAAAAAATCGATGATAGTTTTAAATTTGAAATTTTAAGTGGCAATGTTAAGATTTCTTTACCTTTCTTAGATTATGGTAGGGTAAAGCAAAATATCAAAATTTCTCAATTTACTTATGAGCAACTTTTAATTTCTTATGAGCAAGCTTTACAAAGTGCGATGAATGAATTTGCATTGAATTATAAAGATTATCAAGGCGACACCTTGCTTTTGCAAAATTTGCAAAATATTAACATTAAACAAGAGCTTATCGCTAAGGCGTATTATGAAAAATATATTTTAGGAAAAAGCGAATTAAAAGATTATTTGGATGCAAATAATACTTTAAATTCTACCCAGCAAGAATTTTTAAGAGCTAGATTTAATCTTTTAAAAACTATTAATTCTTACTATCAAATCACAGCTTTAAGTTTTAATGATGAAAACTTAGAATTTCCTAAGTATTAAATTTAATAATCGATGATATTTTTTAAATCCTCGAGTAACTTTTTAGCCATCAGCTCATAGCCTTTTATAGTAAGATGTACATCATTGAGCGAAAGCTTTTGTTCTATCCATTTGTTTTTTCCCCCACTATCTTGCATAAACTGATGCATATCAAAGATAAGAGTTTTTTCTTCTTTAGCAACTTCATATAATGCTTTGCGTATGGTAAAAAAATCAGGAGCAAGCTTATAGTTTTTACCCTGTTTTTGAACTACGGTTGGTGGAGAGATTAGCATGATAACAGCGTTTTTATTGTAAGTTTTTAAAATGCTAATCCATTTTTTTAAATTATTTTTGAATTTTTGTTTTTCAAACCCTTTAAAGAGTGCATCATTAGAACCATAGGCAAGAATAATTAAATCATTGTGTAAAAGTTCTAGTTCTTTTTTTACAACTGCTTGATTCCAAGAGAGCCATAAATCACTTTTGGCACCATTGATTGCAATGGTATCTAAGAAAATATTATTATCTTTATTTGTGATGAAATATCCTCCTAGCTCAGCATCCTTTTGTAAGGCTGAAATTTGCAAAGGAAGATCAAGTTCTAGTTCTTTATAAGACCATTTGTTAATTTGTGTAGTTCTTAACTCATAGCTTTGGTTTTTTGCATCTTTGATGCTAAAAGCATTGGTATTTTGCTTGGTTTTAAATAAAAATCCTATCTTGAATTTTTTTTTATCTAAGGTTGTATCAAGGTTGATTTTTGCACCTTTGATTTTTGCTTTGGCTATTATCCCACCTAGTGGAAAATTATGTCCAGCATTAGTAGGATTTCTTGAGTTTAAAATTTCAAAGTTTTTATAAGAATAAACAAGATTAAGATTTTGTTGATATTTGGGCTGTAAAGGATAGGCAAAACCTATAGAGTTAGAGCGGATTAAATATCCTCTTATGACACGCGGAAAGAAATCAGCCGCCATATGAGAATCTCCATAAATTCTAATTCCTATGTTTTGATTTTTTTCTAATTTTTTTTCTAGATTTTTAAGATCTTTTTTTGATACATAACTTGTTAAAGCAGAGTGATTTTTGTTTTGATTGAGTATGGAATCTATTGTGTCATTTGTATTTAAATTTTGTGCATAAGAGCTAGTAAAAATAATAAAAAACAATAAGATAATTTTAAATTTATTTACTAGCATTTTCTTCCTTAAGTTTTATGTGTTCTAATAAAAGTTTAGACATTTCTCTTGCACCACTTGGGGTAAAGTGAATCCCATCATCTGTTCTTACTTTTATACTTCTATTGTTTTCATCTTTTATATAAGCTGAGTATTCATCATTGACACTAAAAAATAGTTTAGTGTTGATAAAAATTTCTTTATTTTTAAGAATTTCATTGCTGTAAATTTTATTGAGCACTTGTATTTTTTTGTTCAAATCTTCTTTTTTTACAGGAGGGATTTCAAACCAAAAAACTTTGGCTTTATGTTTTTTAGCGATTTTAATGATTTCATCTACACGATTTGTATAAATATCTATCCAAGAAGGGGAGCCAAAACGATGGTAATTTCCTCCTTTTTTAATATCCCAAGGATCATTAGCACCAAGAAGAACAACAAGATATTTAATATTTGAGTTTTTAACAAAAGCTTCATTGGTTGCTTTTGACCAGTTAAAATAGGATTTATAAGAAAGGCCTGTATTTTGTTTACTAAGATCGGTTACCTTAAGATTTAAATTTCTTAAATCTCTATTTAAGGCTATTGCAACACCTTGCATTAAAGAATCTCCGATAAATAAAAACTCATCTCCATTTTGTAGCTCTAATTTGGTATTGTCGATAAAACTAATATTTGCATCTTGGATTAAGGTTAGATTTGTTTCTTTATGAGAAGTGTTTTCATCATTTTCTAAAGTGTTTAAAACTTTATCTATTTTACTTAAGTTTTCATCTGTTGATTTACTTTCTTGATTTGTATCTTCTTCATTGGTTTGAGGCAAGGGTTCGTTGCTTAAAATTGCACGAATTTGTTCTAATTTAATTTTGAAGCCATTGGCTTCTTTTAAAAGATCATTATGGGGATAGAATGCAAAGTGATATTTTTGTTCTATATAAGAGCTAATGCTCTGATTCATAACTACAACAACCAAGCCAAGCACTATAATCAAAATGAAGAAAAATCTAACTGCACTCATCTAAAAACTCGAATAAATAAAATCAGGAATTCCATCTGGCATAAAAGCAAAAACCAAAAGTAAAATAAAAGCTATGATAAAAGGTTTTAGTAAAAATGGAGTAAGGTTTAAAATCTTAATGCAATATTCTTTAAAATTAATAAATAAAGGATAGATCATAAAAAGAACCCCAAAAGCAACCAACATATAAATATCATTATAAGATGGAATTTGGAAGAAATTATAATAACAAGCTTTAAAATATTCTATTGCATCTTCTAGATTTTTGCTATAGTAAAAGAAAATCCAAGTAAAACATATAAATTGAAAGGTTAAAAATCTTCCTAAAGCTGGAATTTTTTGTAAACTAAATTTGCTTAAAGCTAGCAAATGTATAAAAACTATGCCAATACCATGCAATAAACCCCAAACAATAAAAGCAAGTGTATTACCATGCCACATACCTGAAAGTATAAAAGCGATGAGTATATTAACTATAGTGCGTGGCATTCCTTTTCTATTGCCCCCTAAAGGTATATAGATATAATCTCTTATAAAGGTTGAAAGACTGATATGCCATCTAGCCCAAAAATCTTTTAGATTTTTTGCAAGATAAGGCATGTTAAAGTTAAGTGGAAGGGTAAAACCTAACATTAAAGCAAAAGCACAAACTAAATCAACATATCCGCTAAAATCGCAGTATATTTGAATCGCATAGGCGTAAATTGCGCTTAAAAGTTGTATGAAATTATAAGATTGTGGAAAGTCTAAAATACTTTTAGCATAAATTCCAAGGTAATTGGCTATTAAAACTTTTTTAACTATACCAAAAACAAGCAAGATGATGATTAAATTTGCATGTTTAAATTCGCGTTTTTGATAGGCTTGTTCAAAGAAAAAAGAACTTCGCATAATAGGCCCTGAAAGTAGTGTTGGAAAAAATGATAAGAAGGTTGCTAAATTTAAAAAGCTTTCTAAACGGCGTTTTTGGTAAACTTCTACAAGATAAGTGATAGAAGTAAAGGTATAAAAACTAATTCCTATTGGAAATACTAAATCAATATTTAAAAATTCTAAACCGAAAAAATCTAATATCTCATCAATACTTCCTTTGATGCTAGGAAAGTATTTAAAAAAACATAAATTTAAAACAATAAAAGCCATACAAGTAGCGAAAATATAACGCTTGCGACGCACAAAAATAAGCAAGGCAAAATAGTGTATAAAAAAGGTATATATAAATAAAACTAAGGCGAAATAAGGATTGATTAAAATATAAATAATATAAGAGAAAATTAAAATTAAAATATTTTGTATTTTATAATCATTTTTAAAAGTCCAATAAATAGCAAAAAAAGCTATCATTAAAATACTAAATTCTAGAGAAAAATAAGTCATACCTTCAATCCAAAGCGAGATTTGCCCATAATAGGGCAAAGATTATTTTTTTCTACTTAATGCAATATTTTTGATGTATTGATCAGCTAAATAAAGTCCATTTCCGTGTTCTCCGATTAATTTAATCTTGTCAACTATGCCGCGGAAAAGTGCTTCTTCTTCGTGTTGTTCGCTTACATACCATTGTAAGAAATTAAAAGTAGAATAGTCTTTATGTGTTAGCATGTGTTCAACTAAAGTATTGATTGACTTTGTGATAAATTGCTCATGTTCATAGGTTTTTTCAAAAACATCAAGTAAAGATTTGAAATTTTGTTCAGGCTGTTTTACTTCTTGAAGCTCTACATGAGAATCTGTTTCATTAAGATAAGTGATAAGCTTTTTAGCATGATCGCTTTCTTCGCTTGCATGTGCAAACAAGAAGGCTCCAGCTCCATCAAGACTGTTTTCATAACACCAAGAACTCATACTAAGATATAAGTTTGCTGCATACATTTCTTTGTTTATTTGTTCATTGAGTAATTTTATAACTTCTTTAGAAAGCATTCTTATCTCCTTATTAAAATTTAAAATGTTTTGTAATGATATATTATTTTTTTAAAAACAAGCTAAATTTTTTGATAGTTAAAAATTATATTTAAGAAAAACACAAAATAAAAAATGTTTCCAAAATGTTTCCAAGTTTTTTTAAACTTCCATTACTTTTTTTAAAGTTAAGGAGAAAAAATGAAAAAAATTCTATCTTTAAGTGTGGCAAGTCTTGCACTTTGTGGTGCTTTAAATGCAGCAGATTTAAAAATCGCAGGTTCATCGACTGTGTATCCTTTTACTTCTTTTGTAGCTGAAGAATATGCTTCGATCAAAAATACAAAAACTCCTATAGTAGAGAGCTTGGGAACAGGGGGTGGATTTAAGGTATTTTGTGAAGGAACTACTGATATTTCCAATGCTTCAAGACCTATGAAATTAAGTGAATTTGAAACTTGCAAAAAAGCAGGAGTAACTGATATAGTAGGGATTATGATAGGTTATGATGGTATAGTTTTAGCTCAAAATAAAACCAATGCTCCATTAAATATCACAAAAAAAGAACTTTTCTTAGCATTGGCAAAAGAAATTCCACAAAATGGAAAACTTATACCAAATCCTTATACAAACTGGAATCAAATCAATAAAAATTTACCAAATCGTAAAATTAGTGTTTATGGTCCACCATCAAGTTCAGGAACAAGAGATACTATAGAAGAGCTTGTTATGAGTGATGTGTCTAAAAAAATTCCTGAGTATAAAGGCGAGTATAAAACTTTGCGTCAAGATGGTGCTTATATCCCAAGCGGTGAAAATGATAATCTAATCGTTTCAAAACTTACTATTGATAAAGATGCTTTTGGAATTTTTGGTTATAGCTTTTTAGTGAGCAACTCAGATAAAATCAATGTCGCTACTATCGATGGTGTTACACCAAGTGAAGAAAATATTGCAGATGAAAAATACGAACTTGCAAGAAGCTTGTTTATTTATATCAATGCTAAGAAAAATCCAAAAGAAGCCTTTGATTTTGCAAAAATTTACATGAGTGATGATTTGGCAAAAAGTGGCGGAGAACTTGAAAAAATAGGACTTGTTCCTTTAAGCGATGATAAATTAAAAGCTTCTCAAAAACATATAGAAGATAGAAAAATTTTAAATGATGAGCTTGTAAAAGCTGGAAAAGTTTTTTAAGGAAAAACTTTGCTAAAAGAAAAAATAATCAAATTTGCACTTTTTTTATGTGCTTTTGTAAGCGTGATAGTAAGCTTTGCTATCATGCTTACAATTTTAATTGAAGCTTTAAAATTCTTTCAAAAAGAAAGTGTTGCTACCTTTTTATTCTCAAGTCAGTGGGCAGCTGATGCAGCTTTTATGAATGCAGATGGCACGAGCAAACAAGGTGTTTTTGGAGCGCTATCGCTTTTTTGGGGAACTTTTTATATTTCATTGATTGCTATGCTAACGGCTTTACCTTTAGGGGTTATGTGTGCTATATATTTAGGTGTTTTTGCTGGCAAAAAATCTAAAAATTACTTAAAACCTATTTTAGAAATCATTGCAGGGATTCCTACTGTTGTTTTTGGATTTTTTGCAGCTATAGTCGTAGCGCCTTTTATAGTGTGGTTTTTTTCTTTATTTGGCATACAAGCAAGTTTTCAAAGTGCTTTAGGCGCAGGTTTTATCATGGGGATCATGATAGTGCCTATAGTGGCTTCGTTATCTCAAGATTGCATTGAAGCAGTAAGCGAGAAAAGGATTAATGGCGCTTATGCTTTAGGTATGACAAAAAAAGAAGTGGTTTTTGCTGTGATTTTACCTGAGGCTATTCCTGGTATAGTTGCAGCTTGTCTTTTAGGACTTTCAAGAGCCTTAGGCGAAACTATGATAGTGGTAATGGCAGCTTCTTTGCGTCCAAATTTAACGATGAATTTTTTAGAAGATATGACAACAGTAACGGTAAAAATCGTAGAAGCTTTAAGCGGAGATCAAGCTTTTGATAGTTCTTTAGCTTTGAGTGCTTTTTCTTTAGGTTTGGTGCTTTTTATCATCACTTTAATCATCAATATGTTTAGCGTTTATCTCATTAATCGCTTTCACAAAAGGAAAAATTTATGAAAAAACTTTTTAAAAAAAGACAAAAAGCTTCAAAGTCTTTTAAAAGACTTTGTAAAATGGGGCTTTATATTAATTTAATTTTTCTTTGTATCTTTTTAGGAAGTGTGGGTTATCTTGGAATTGGAGCTTTTAAGCAAACTTATATTTTTGTAGAGGCTAATAGAAATTCTCCTGTTTATGATCTTTTATCTCGTGCTGAGCAAAGAAAAATAAGAACAGGGCAAATCACTGAAAAAACTTGGCTTTTGGCAAATTCAGAAGTGGATCAATATATGAAGCAAAAATATAATCGCCTTAGTGAAAAACAAAGAACTTTAGTCGATGATCTTGTGCAAAAAGGCGATATAGAGCTTAAATTTAATAGCAATTTCTTTTTAAATGGGGACTCAAAATCTCCTGAAAATTCAGGAATTTTATCTTCAGTTGTAGGGACTTTGCTTGTTATGCTTGTTTGTATGGTTGTGAGTGTTCCTATAGGCGTTGCAGCAGCAATTTATTTAGAAGAATTTGCGCCACAAAATATCCTTACACATTTTATAGAAGTGTGTATTAACAACCTTGCAAGTATTCCAAGTATCTTGTTTGGACTTTTAGGACTTGGAGTGTTTATCAATCTTTTTGGAATGCCTCGATCAAGTGCTTTAGTGGGTGGGCTTACTTTGGCGATCATGAGTTTACCTATTATCATTGTTTCAACCAAAGCGGCTTTAAAAAGTGTGGACATTAACATGAAAAATGCTGCTTATGCCTTAGGTATGACAAAGGTTCAAATGGTAAAAGGTATTATGTTGCCTTTGGCTATGCCTATGATTTTAACAGGTTCTATTTTGACTTTAGCTGGGGCTATAGGCGAGACTGCACCTTTGATGATTATCGGTATGATAGCATTTATCCCTGATGTAGCTAGTTCGATTTTTGATCCAACTAGCGTTTTGCCTGCTCAAATTTACTCATGGTCAGCTATGCCAGAGCGTGCATTTTTAGAAAGAACAGCAGCGGGTATTATTGTGCTTTTAGGACTTTTAGTCGTGTTAAATCTTAGTGCGATATTATTAAGAAAATATTTTCAAGGAAAATTAAAGTGATAGCAAAAACAACAAATTTAAATTTATTTTATGGAAAAAAACAAGCTTTATTTGATATCAATATGCAAATAGAGCAAAACAAAATTACCGCACTCATCGGTGCTTCAGGATGCGGTAAATCCACTTTTTTGCGTTGTTTTAACAGAATGAATGATAAAATCGCAAAAATCGATGGTTTGGTAGAAATTGAAGGAAAAGATGTTAAAAATCAAGATGTAGTAGCTTTGCGTAAAAATGTAGGCATGGTTTTTCAACAACCTAATGTTTTTGTAAAAAACATTTATGAAAATATCTCTTATGCACCAAAACTTCATGGTATGATTAAAAATAAAGATGAAGAAGAAGCTTTGGTGGTGGATTGTTTGCAAAAAGTAGGACTTTTTGAAGAGGTTAAAGATAAATTAAGGCAAAATGCTCTAGCTCTTTCAGGCGGACAACAACAACGCCTTTGTATCGCAAGAGCTTTAGCAATAAAACCTAAGCTCTTGCTTTTAGATGAGCCAACTTCCGCACTTGATCCTATTAGCTCAGGTGTTATAGAAGAGCTCTTAAAAGAGCTAAGTCATAATCTTTCTATGATCATGGTTACGCATAATATGCAACAAGGTAAACGCGTGGCTGATTATACTGCATTTTTTCACCTAGGTGAGCTTATAGAATTTGGTGAAAGTAAAGAATTTTTTGAAAATCCAAAACAAGAAAAAACCAAGGCTTATCTAAGCGGTGCTTTTGGATAATAAAGCCGCTTTTTAGCGGTTTTTTATTTTAAGAAAAATTTGTTAAAATTTGCCTTTTATCTTTGTAAGGCATTAATTATGGCAAAAAAACAACTCTCTTTAACAAGGCTTAGTTTTCCTATATTTTGGGACTTGCTTTCTAAGTATTTAACCGTGATTATCAATACCGCTATGGTGTCGCATTATTCTAATTTTCTTGTCGGTGCTATGGGGGCTGGAAATCAAATTTTAGATCTTTTTATCACTATTTTTTCATTTTTAAGTGTGGGTTGTAGTGTGGTGATAGCTCAGGCTATTGGTGCAAAAGATCATGTTTTAGCAAGAAAAGTGATTCATCAAAGTTTGTTTTTAAATGCACTTTTAGGCTTTGTGTGTGGCGCGCTTATTTTATGGCATGGGAAGTATTTGCTTTATCTTTTAAAAATCCCACAAGAATTGCTCAAAGATAGCGAAATTTACTTGCATATGCTTGCAATTTGTTTGTTTTTTGATGCCATAGGAATTGTTTTAGCTGCTATTGTAAGGGTTTATAATATGGCTTATTGGGTCATGCTTATAGGCTTTTTGATGGATATAGTGGTGATTTGTGGAAATTATTATGTTTTGCATTATACAAAATCAGAACTTTTTGGAGTAGGGCTTAGCAATATTTTTGCTCGTATTGTTGCTATAGCGGCTTTACTTGTGATACTTTTTTATAAGCTTAAAATCCATCTTAAAATCAAAGAAATGATAAAACTTGAAAAAGAGGTATTAAAAAAGGTTTTAAATATAGGTGGATTTTCAGCAGGGGAAAATCTTTTGTGGATAGTCCAATACACTATAGCTTTTGCTTTTGTAGCAAGCTTAGGCGAAGCAAGTTTGAGTGTGCAAACGATTTATTTTCAAATTTCAATGCTTATCATGCTTATAGGACAAGCTACAAGCATAGCTAATGAAATCATAGTAGGTAAATTAGTCGGTGCTAGATATGAAAATATCGCTTATAAACATGCTTGGCGTGCTTTGTATTTTAGTGTGGTGGCAAGTGCTTTAGTGGCACTTTTGAATTATCTTTGCCAAGATTTTACTATGCAAATTTTAGGACTTAAAGAAGAGTTAAAAAATTTAATGATACCTTTATTTGCCCTTTCAATCTTTCTTGAAATTTCACGAACTTTCAATATAGTCATGGTTAATTCCTTACGTGCAAGTGGCGATGCTAAGTTTCCATTTTTTAGCGGACTTGTTTTTATGATGGGGGTATCTTTGCCTGTGGGTTATGTGCTTTGTTTTCATTTTAATCTTGGAATTTTAGGGGTTTGGATAGGATTTTGTGCAGATGAGTTTTTGCGTGGAATGGTAAATTCATACAGATGGAAAAGTAAAAAATGGCAAGGCAAAGCTCTAGTTTAAAATCATTTACTTATAAAGATGAGTGTTATTTTTATTCTAAAAAACGCATAAAAACTTTAAGATTAAGGCTAAATGAAAGGGGTGAATTTGTTCTTAGCATTCCTTATTTTTGCACTTTTAAAAGTGTTTATGAGTTTTTAGATAAATCAAGTTCTTGGATAAATGAGGCAAAAAAAAGATTTGAAAAAAAAGTTTTAAAAGATGATGAATTAATCTTTTTAGCTAAAAAATATAAAATTATATTTGATGAAAATGCTAAAAAAACTTATTTTGATAAAGATAAAATTCTTTGTCAAAATAAAGCAAAATTAGATTTATTTTTAAGACAAAATGCCAAAAAGATTTTTACTTTTTATCTTAAAAAATGGAGCCAAAAAACAGGTTTATTTTACACGCATTTAAGTATTAAAAATATGAAAACGCGTTGGGGTTCATGTAATCACAATAAAGCTTATATTAACTTAAATTTAAAACTCATTCAAAAGAGTTTAAGGGCTATTGAATATGTGATTTTGCATGAAATAAGCCACTTAAAATTCCCCAATCACAGCAAAGAATTTTACTCTTTTATGGAGCATTTTATGAGTGATTTTAGACAAAGAGAGAAAGAATTTTTAAGTTAGAAATGTTATATTTATAGTTTATTTTTCAAAAAAGGCATAATATGACTTTGGATTTTGATTTTATTTATAATGCGGATAATGATATTTTTGAATATTTATTGCGTTTTTATGCGAAAAATTATAACTACACCCTTAGTAAAGAAGAAAATACCTATCATTTTTCTATTGATGCAGATGAAGAAAATTTAAAGACTTTTTGTGATTCTTTAAATTTCATGAGTCATAGTGTTTTTTTGAAAAAATTTGATGTAAAAGTGGGGCAGGGTTTTAACCCTTGTATACCAGAAGATAAAGAATTTTCGAAATTTTCTTATATTACTCATTTAAATTCTAATGCCTATCAAGAAAAAAAACTTTTAAACAAAAACGAATGGGGCGTGTTTTGTGAGTGTGAATTTTCAAGCAATTTATCAGAATTTGAAAAAATCAATGAAGAAAATTTCAATACTTTTTTAAATCTTGCTTTTGATTTGTTAAGTCAAGAAAAAAAGATTTTTTTAAAAGATAAAAATGGCATTTATGAATTTTCTTTGTTTAAGAACGAATTTATAGGAGATTTTTTGCTTCCTTGTGATATTAAGGCTATAAATTCAGTTTTTGTTTGTTCAAATGAAAATTTAAAACTTCTTGCAAGTTTAGAAAAACCTTTGATGAAGCTAAGACTTAATGCCATGTTTAGAAAAAATCACAATCTTGATTTTAATGATTTTAAAATCAGACTTGCTAGAGATTTGTTTTGCTTTGCTTTAGGTTTAAAACTTTTTGAAAATGAATATAAATTTTTAAGCGTAAAAAAAATAGAAGAATACCAAAAAGATTTTTATATCAGTGCTTTAGATGAGCAAGTGGTGGTTTTGGAAGGCTTTGAATTTATCAATGCTAAGGCAAGAGAGCTTATTTTTTCTAAAGAAGATAAAAATATGGCAAGAATTTCTTATCTTGTAAGCCGTTATAAAGAAAAAGCTTTTATTTTAGAGCTTAGCAAAGATTATGAAGATATTTTGCTTATTAACAAAGAGCTTAATTTGCTTAAACTTTCTTTACCAAAACACAGCAAAGAGCTTTATGAAGAGATTAAAAAAGATGAAATTGGTGCAAGGCTTTTAGAAAATTTTAGCAAGGAATTTCCTCTTTTAGATGAAAATTTTGAGCTTCAAAACAATTTTTATTCCTTGCTTGGCTTGGTAGGCAGAGTGCTAAATTTAGGTAAAAATTTACAAGAGAGTGCTAGTGAGCTTTTAAAAATTGCTGATGAGTCAAAAATGCCTCGTGGAGTAAAGATTGATTATCGCTTGAAAGAAGATAAAAGTTTTGATTATACAAGAACTTTAAGATCTACTATGAGTTTTATGTTAGCAGGTGTAGATAGTGCTAATATCGCTTATGGAGCGGTTGAGAGTTTGGCTTATTTCTTGCGTGATACTTATGATGGATTAAGAGAGAAAAAGCAAAGTGATTTAGCGCTTATAAGTGGATCTTTGTTTGAACATAAATCTTTACTTAAAAATACCTTAAAACATCTTAAAAATTGTCAGTTAAGCGATGTGCCACTTAGGATATAAGATCAAAATTTCAGGTCTAGTTCAAGGGGTGGGTTTTCGCCCTTTAGTTTATGAACTAGCTTTGAAATCAAAGCTTTTTGGAGAGGTAAGAAATGATGGTTTTGGGGTAGAAATCATCCTTGCTTGTGCTCAAAAAGAATGTGAAAATTTCATAGAAAATTTAAAAAATCATCTTCCACCTTTAGCAAGAATAGATAAGCTTATAATGACGCAAATTTCTATTTCAAACTATGAGAATTTTAGCATTACTCCTTCTTTAGAGAATACAAAAAGCACGCCTATGTTAAGTGATTTTGCGCTTTGTAAGGAGTGTAAAAAAGAATTTTTTGATGAAAAAAATCCACGCTTTTTATATCCTTTTATCACTTGCACGCATTGTGGGCCACGCTTTAGTATTATAAAAAGTCTTCCTTATGATAGGATTAATACTTCCATGCAAGAATTATTGATGTGTGAGTTTTGCAAAAGTGAATACGAAGATCCTAAAAATAGGCGTTTTCATGCTCAGCCTATTAGTTGTCCTAAATGCAAAATCAATGTTTTTCTTAAAAATCCAAAGGGTGAAATTTTAGCCAAAGATCAAGAAGCTTTTATGCAAAGTGCGAAGTTTTTAAAGGAAGGTAAAATTTTAGCCATAAAAGGCATGGGCGGTTTTCATCTCATGTGCGATGCTTTTAATGAAGAAGCTTTAAAAACTCTAAGACTTAGAAAAAATCGCCCTAAAAAACCCTTTGCTTTGATGTGTAAAGATTTACAAAGTTCTAAAGAACTTGCCTTTATAGATGAAAAAGAAGAGGCTTTGCTTGGTGGGGTTTTAGCTCCTATTGTGATTTTAAAGGCAAAAAAAGCCTTTTCTTTAATCGCACCTGATGTTGATAAAATCGGTATTATGCTAGCTTATACGCCTTTACATCTTTTGCTTTTTGAGTATTTTAAAGGAAGTCTTGTGGCAACAAGTGCAAATTTAAGCGGAGAAAGTATCATTAAAGATGAGTTTAATTTGTGTCAAAAACTTGATAAAGTTTTTGATTTTTATTTGGATTATGATAGAGAAATTATCAACGCAAGTGATGATAGCATAGCTCAAGTGGTAAATGGTAAAACTATGTTTTTGCGTACTTCAAGGGGTTTAAATCCTTTTTATTTGGAAAGAAATTTTAATAAAAAAGGCACTTTTTTAGCTTTGGGAGCGGAGCTTAAAAATGAATTTGTGATTTTTTATGAAAATAAACTTTTAATTTCTCCTTATATAGGGGATTTGAAAAGTCTTGATGTACATGAGAGATTTTTTAAACTTTTAGAATTTTTTAAACAAAATTATGATTTGAAATTTGATGCGATTTTGTGCGATAAACACCCGCATTTTAGCTATGCAAAAGAATTTGAAGAAAGGATTAAAATTTCTCATCATTATGCGCATTTTTGTGCGACTTATTTTGAATACGAAGAAAATTTTGCAAAAGATGAAAAGGCTTTAGCTTTTATTTGTGATGGAACAGGTTATGGCGAAGATGGCAAAATTTGGGGTGGAGAAGTTTTTGTAGGAAATTTAAAAGAATATGAAAGAATTGCACATTTTGAAAATTTCACTCTTATAAATAGTGATATTAAAAATATACAAAATTTGGCTCTAAGTCTTATTTTTCATTATGATTTAGAAGATAAGGCTAAGGATTTTTTAACAAAAATTCCAAAAATCAAACTTGAAAATCTTAAAAAAATTTATTCACATTCTAACTTGCAAACAAGCTCTTTAGGACGCATTATCGATGCTTTTGGAAGTATTGTTTTTAACTTAGAAAAAAGTTCTTATGAAGCTCAAGTTGGCTTGATGTGTGAAGCTTTTTATGATAAGAATCTTGATTTTTCTTATAAGCTTTTTGTAGAAAAAGGGCAGGTTAATTTTAAAAATTTAATCCTAGGGGCTTTACAAGATGAAAAAACTAAGGCAATTACAGGTATGTTTAATGCCTTAGCAAATTTTATCATAGATTTTAGCAAAGATTATGATTTAAAAGTGCTTTTAAGTGGAGGAGTTTTTCAAAACAAAACCTTACTTGAAATTTTAAAAGCTAAAAATTTTGATTTTTTTGTACCTTTAAAATATCCTTGCAATGATAGCTCCATAGCCTTAGGACAAATGGTGCATTTTTTAAATTTAGAAAAATAAAGCAAATATTCAAAAACTCATAATTTTTTAATGCTTTTAAGGTTAAAATGAAACAAAAAATATATAAGGAAAGAAAATGTGTAAAGATTGCGGCTGTTCTATAAATTCAAGCCATACGCACGATCATCATCACGATCACCACCATGAAAATCCAAGCTTAAAAGAGAGTAAAACCATAGAAGTGATTTCTAAAATTTTAAGCAAAAACGACGAAGAAGCTAAGCACAATAGAGCGCATTTTAATGAAGCTAACACGCTTTGTATCAATTTAATGAGTTCTCCAGGTAGTGGAAAAACCACGCTTTTAGAAAGTACGATCAAGGCTTTGAAAAATGAGCTTAAAATCGCTGTGATTGAAGGGGATTTAGAAACCAATAATGACGCTCTAAGAGTAAAAAATGCCGGAGCTTTGGCATATCAAATCACTACAGGGCAAAGCTGCCATTTGGATGCTTTTATGGTGCATGAGGCTTTGCATCATTTGGCAATTGATGATGTGGATTTGCTTTTTATAGAAAATGTTGGAAATTTAGTTTGTCCTGCAAGCTATGATTTAGGAGAGCATTTAAATGTGGTTTTGCTTTCGGTAACTGAAGGAAGTGATAAACCGCAAAAATATCCTGTGATGTTCAAAAAGGCTGATATAGTTTTAATCACAAAGGCAGATTTAGCTCATCATTTTGATTTTGATGTTAAAGAGGCGACTAGGTTGATTAAAGAATTAAATCCTAGAGCAGATATTATCACTCTTGATGCAAAAAATGGCACCAATATGGAGCTTTGGTATAAGGTGCTTAAACTTAAAAAGGAGCTTTTTTAATGTGTTTATCCATACCTTCTGAAATTTTAGAAATCGATGAGTTAAATAATGCTTTAGTACAAACTTTAGGTGTGAAAAGAAAAGTTAATTTGGATTTGATTGATGAGCCTTTAAAACAAGGCGATTATGTATTAATCCATGTAGGAGTTGCTATGGAAAAAATCGATAAAGAAGCTGCACTAGAAAGCATTAAAACCTATCAAGAAATAGTAGAAAAAATGAATAGCGGAGAGATAAAAAGCGATGAGGGAGATTTGGGTTTAAATGAATTTCATCGATGAATTTAGAGATAAAGAAAGCATTTTAGCTTTAAAAAAACTCATAGAACAAGAACTTAAAAATCCTATTAACATCATGGAAATTTGCGGTGGGCATACACATAGTATTATGAAATATGCCCTGCCTTCTATTTTGCCAAAAGAAATTAACTTCATCCATGGACCAGGATGTCCTGTTTGTGTTATGCCAAGAGTTCGCATTGATACAGCTATCAAGTTAGCCTCCATGAAAGATACGATTTTTTGTACTTTAGGAGATCTTTTAAGAGTGCCTGGAAGTGAAATTTCTCTGCTTGATTTAAGAGCTAAAGGGGCTGATGTTAGAGCACTTTATTCTCCACTTGAAGTTTTGGAAATTGCTAAGCAAAATTTAAACAAAAATATCATCTTTTTTGCTATAGGTTTTGAAACTACTACGCCTATGAGTGCTTTACTTCTTCAAAAGGTTATAGAAGAAAAAATAAATAATGTCTTTTTTCATATCAATCATATCACAGTTCCAGCACCTGTAGAAGCGATCATGAATGATGAAAATGTAAAAATCAATGCTTTTTTAGGCCCTTCTCATGTGAGTGTGATAACAGGTTATGGTATTTATGAGCCTTTGGCAGCAAAGTTTAAAACCCCTATAGCGGTGAGTGGTTTTGAGCCAGTTGATATTTTAGAAAGTGTATTAAATATCATAAAACAAAGCAATGAAGGCACTTTTAAAGTGTATAATCAATACAAAAGAGCCGTAAGCAAAGAAGGCAATGTTAAAGCGCAAAATTTAGTAAAAAAATACTTTAGAGTGTGTGATTTTGAATTTCGTGGCTTAGGACTTATTAAAGATGGGGGTTTGGAGCTAAAAGAAGAATTTAGCGCCTATGATGCAAGTAAAAAATTTGATTGTGCGGTGCAAAGTAAAAATGAAAGCAAAGCCTGTATTTGTGGGCAAATTTTAAGAGGTTTGGCCAAGCCTTATGATTGTAAGGTTTTTGGTAAGGCTTGTACGCCAAGAAGTCCTATAGGAAGTTGTATGGTTTCTGGCGAGGGTGCTTGTGCGGCGTATTATAAATACTCAAAGGTGAATGCATGAAAAATATTTCCTTAGCCCACGGAGGTGGCGGAGAAGAGATGAATGAGCTTTTAACTAAGCTTTTTAAGATCTTTGATAATGAAATTTTAAACGCAAATAATGATGCGGCGATTTTGGGAAATTTGGCTTTAAGCACGGATTCTTTTGTTTTAAGTCCGATTTTTTTAGATGAAGAGGTTAATATAGGCAAACTTTGTGTTTGTGGTTCTATTAACGATGTTTTGATGGTGGGTGCTAAGCCAAAATATCTAAGCTTAGGACTTATCTTAGAAGAAGGTTTTGAGCTAGAAAAACTAGAACGCATTTTAAAAAGCATTAAAGAAGAATGTGAAAAATGTGGAGTTATGTTAGTTTGTGGCGATACTAAAGTCGTTCCTAAGGGTAAGGCAGATGAAATTTATATCAACACTACGGCCTTAGGTGAAATTATTTCTAAAAAAGAAAGTAAAAATATCAAAGCAGGGCTTAGTATACTTCTTTCAGGCGATATAGGAAGGCATGGAGCTAGTGTTTTAATCAAAAGAAATGAGCTAGAAGCTGATATTAAAAGTGATTGCAAGGCTTTAGATAAAGAGGTTTTAGAGCTTTTAGAAAAAGATATAAAGGTTGTAGCAATGAGAGATGCTACTCGCGGGGGGCTTAGTGCGGTTTTAAATGAGTGGGCAAAGCAAAGTGGAAATGATCTTTTGATCTTTGAAGAAAAAATCATCGTTCAAGATGAGGTTTTAGGACTTTGCGAGCTTTTTGGTTATGAAGCTTATGAGCTTGCAAATGAAGGTACTTTCATACTTTGTGTGGAAAAAGAAGATGAGTTAAAAGCCTTGGAAATTCTAAAAAAATACAATGTAAATGCGAGTATTATAGGAGAAGTTTTAGAAGAGAAAAAAGCACGCGTGATCTTACAAAACGCTTATGGAGCAAAACGCTTTTTAGAAAGTCCTAAAGGCGAACTTTTACCAAGAATTTGCTAATGCACGAATTAAGTATAGTAGAATCTTTAATCGAACTTTGCGAAGAAAATGCCTTAAACAATAAGGCTTACAATGTGCAAGAAATTTATGTAAAAATCGGGCGTTTAAGCGGTATAGAAGTGGATCTTTTTAAGCGTTGTTTTGAAACTTTTAAAGAAAACTCAAATATTTGCAAAAATGCTAAACTTTTTATAGAGCTTGCTCCGCTTGAAATTTTATGCTTAAAATGCGATCAAACAAGTATTTTAGAAGAAAATGTTTTTAAGTGTCCTAAATGTCAAAGTATAGAATACAAAATCATACAAGGTGAGGACTTACACCTTATGCGACTTGTGATGAAATAATATATTGTGATACTTGATTAAGTATGGTTAACCTATAGATAAAATATCTAAAAAATACAAAATCAAAAATTTTAAATTTTTATCTAGAATATAAAAACCAAAGATGATAATTTTAAATAAAAATTTATAAATACAAAAATATTTACAATATTTCATATAAATTTACTCTCATTAAATAAATTTTTTTATAAAATAAAATTTAAATTGAAATTTTATAATTATATAATAATCAGTATTTAATTATACTTTAAGTTCAAATATTTTATTATTCCGCTATTTTATTTTTATATTTTATATTATTATTAAAAAATAAATAATATGAAATTAATTTCAAAATAAATCATTTTAAATAAGGAAGGAGAAAAATATTTGAGTAAAAATATTATTT
>NZ_MJYF01000047.1:0-11488 GCF_001763175.1 Campylobacter sp. BCW_4332
ACATAATCAGGCTTTATGCCATGCTTAGCTAAAATAGGATAAGAAGAATCTGCACAAAAAATTGTAGCTTTATTAGCATACTTCTTTAATAAAGGTAATTGTTTGGTTAAACTTGGTCCTGTAGAAACAATGATAGCTGTATCACTTAAATTCTTTCTTTTAGAAAGTAATTCTGTATAACTAGGATGAGTGATCATTTGAGGAAGATTATAAACAAATTGCTCTATGCCTTGAAGAGCATCAAGAGGATCATTACCATGAGAAATAATAGAATCTTTAAAATACTGTACTAGCTTTTTATTTAACTCCAAAACATCTTCATGAAATCTTTCATAATAATTACTCATCAGTTCTAAAAAATAAATTCTAGAAAATTGAAAGAAAGGTTTGTTAGAACAAAAATCAGAAAAAAATTCTATATTTAAAGAACTAGTTTGCAAAATCATCAATCTTGAATTTTGTAATTCATTTGAAAAATCTAAGATATGAAACATCACCCAAATGATTTCTATATCTTTTTCAAAAACAACAATATGCTGATGATTTTTATTTTGCAATAAAGCTTTAAATAAAATTCCATTTCCAAAACCATAAAAATACAATACAGGATAAAGTAGGTATTTGTCATTATAGGTGTTTAACATAGTGTTTAATTCATCAATAACATTTCCATAAAGAAAAGTATTATCATTCGTATCTTTTAGATTGATATCAAGATTATCTTTACCTAAGATAAGTTCAAATTTACTAGACTTGATTTCTTTTAAACTTTCTTTTAAAAGAATATTACCTAAAGCTTCAATATTTTTGTTAAAGAGCTCTTTTTGGGTAGGGGTGAAGGTCATTGGAAATCTCCTTGTTTTAAAGCATCACCAAATTCTATATCTTTACTAGCTTTTTTTCCTAAAAGTTCTTGATAAAATTTAGGATGTAGTCCAAAAGAAGGACGCACGGATTTTACATTTTCTTCGCTGAACATTTCACCTTTTTTGATATCCTTACTTGCATATAAGCTTCTTGCAAAAACACGGTTTTTAAGCGCTTTTTCATCTAAATCTAACTTACCATCACCTAAAGCACTTTCAGCCTGTCTAACTGCATCTACCATAGCTTTAAATTCATCAAAATCAAGACTAAATTTACTGTCTTCACTTTCTATATTTTTATCTAACATAAAATGCTTTTCTATCACTCTAGCTCCAAGTGTTACTGCCATAACAGGAGCTAAAAAACCAAAGCTGTGATCGCTTAGTCCCACTTCAACATTAAATTTTTCTTTTAAACTCACTATAGCTTTTAAATTCATATCTTCTATGGCAGCAGGATAAGCTGAAGTGCATTTTAAAAAGATGAGATCAGAATTTTTTTCTTCTTTAAAAATTTCACAGATTCTAAAAAGTTCTTCTTCTGTAGCAATGCCCGTTGAAACGATAGTAGGTTTTTTTTCTTTGGCGATTAAACGTACGAAATTTTCATCATTAGCTTCAAAAGAAGCGATTTTATAGGCTATAGGATCAAAGCGTTTTAGAAATTCTAAATCTTCTTTGGCAAAAGGACTTGAAAAACAAAGTACGCCTTCATTTTGTGCGGTTTCAAAGATTTGAGAATGCCATTCATAAGGGGTTTTTGCACTTTCATAAAGCTCATAAAGTTTTCTTTTATCCCAAAGCCCACCCTTGATGATAAAATCTTCTTTGTTGCTATTTAGCGTGAGGCTATCTGGAGTGTAGGTTTGGATTTTTATCGCATCAGCACCTGCTTTTTTAGCAGCTTTTATACTTTGAAGTGCCATCTCAAGACTTCCTGCGTGATTGGCGCTAAGTTCTGCTATGATAAAAACTTTTTTATCGGTGTTAAAATTTCCTATTTGCATGTTTTTCTTTCTTTAGTAAATTTTCTGACTAAAAATGATATATAATTATATTATATATTTCTTCAATTTATATATTTATATTATATAAATATTACGACTTTGTTATGATTTTGCTTGGTTTTCTTTAAAAAATGCTATATCGATTTAAATCATAGAATTTGTTCATTTTTTAATTTTTATATAATATAAATATATAAAATTATAAAATAAAATTTAATTATAACGATATATATTTAAGACTAATTAATAAGGAAATTTATGAAATTTTGTAAAAAATGCGTGATGCCAGATACTAAGCCTGATTTACATTTTGATGAAGATGGGGTTTGTGATGCATGTCGCTCTCAAGAAAGTAAAAATTATGAAATTGATTGGAAAGCAAGAGAAAAAGAATTTTTAGAGCTTGTAAAAAAATATAAAAAACATCCCATATATGATTGTGTTATAGGGGTAAGTGGCGGCAAGGATTCTCATTTTCAAACTATAAGAATGCTTGAGCTCGGGCTAAATCCTTTATGCGTGTGTTTTGAACCTAGTGTACCTACAAAAATAGGGCGTAAAAATTTAGAAAATTTAAATAAACTCGGTGTAGATTTAATTCATGTTAAAAGAAATCCTAAGGTATATAAAATTTTAGCAAGGGAAGGATTTCAAAGAACAGGAGATACTGAATGGCAAAATCATTTGGGAATTTTTACAACCGTTGTAAGAACGGCTGTAAATTTTAATATACCTTTGATGATTTGGGGTGAAAGTCCGCAGATAGAGTATGGTGGCCCTGCAAGCAGCAAAACAAGAAATACGCTTGATAGAACTTGGCTTGAGGAATTTGGGGGGTTATTGGGAAATAGGGTTTCAGATATGATCGGAGTACAAGGATTAACCGAGAAAGATCTTTATTTTTATACATATCCAAGTGATGAAGAGATACAAAAGGTTGGTTTGACTGGGCTCTTTTTGGGGTATTATTTTAAATGGGATTATAAGGTAAATCTTAAAGTATCTAAAGAGCACGGATTTTTAACTACAGATCGTCCCGTAGAAACCACTTATGAAAATTTTGAAAATTTAGATTGTTATTCTAATCATGTGCATGATTATTTAAAATACTGTAAATATGGCTTTGGTAGAGCAACAGATAATGCTTGCATTGATATTCGCTTGGGTTATATTGATCGTGAGCAAGGTGTAAAATTAGTCAATAAATACGATGGCAGAGTTCCAACAAAGGCTATTAAAAAATATCTTGAATTTAGTAGTTTTAGTGAAGAAGAATTTCAAAAAATTGTGGATTCTTTTACTAATAAAAAAATATTTAAACGTGATGAAAATGGTAAATTTATAAGAGATTATGATGGTTCTTTGGTAAGAAAAGATGAGTATATTTTAAAATGATAGCATTGATTGATTATAAAGCAGGAAATTTAAACTCAGTCGCTAAGGCTTTTGAAAAAATAGGAGTTACAAATTTCATAGCTAAAAATCCAAAAGATTTGCAAAAAGCAGATAAATTGCTTTTACCTGGAGTGGGATCTTTTAAAGAAGCGATGAAAAATTTAAAAGAACTTGGTTTTATAGAAGCTTTAAAAGAGCAAATTTTAGTACAAGAAAAACCTATTTTAGGCATTTGTTTGGGAATGCAGCTTTTTTTAGAAAGGGGCTATGAAGGTGGGGTTTGCGAAGGACTTGGTTTCATAGAAGGTGAAGTAGTCAAATTTGAAGAGGATTTGAATTTAAAAATCCCACATATGGGTTGGAATGAACTTGAAATTTTAAAACAAGAGCCTTTGTATCAAGGCATAGAAGATAAGAGCGATTTTTATTTTGTGCATTCTTTTTATGTGAAATGCAAAGATGAGTTTGTAAGTGCTAAAGCACAATACGGGCATAGATTTGTTGCATCTTTGCAAAAAGATCATATTTTCGCTACGCAATTTCACCCCGAAAAAAGTCAAAGTTTAGGCTTAAAACTTTTAGAAAATTTTGCAAGGCTTTAAATGTTAAAAACTAGAATTATCCCTTGCGTATTATTAAAAAATTTTCAACTTGTTAAAAGCATAGAATTTAAAGATTTTCGTACTATAGGACATTTAACTTCAACGATGCGAATTTATAATGCACGTAATGTTGATGAACTTATTATCTTAGATATAGATGCTTCAAAAAGTGGTGAGATAGACTTTGAAAGCATAGAAGATCTTGCTAAAGAATGTTTTATGCCTTTAACTATAGGCGGCGGGATAAAAACTCTTGAAGATATACAAAAGATTTTAAATTTAGGTGCGGATAAAATTTCTATCAATTCTAAAGCTTTAGAAGATATGGATTTTATAAGTAAAGCAGCAAATCGTTTTGGTTCTCAATGTATAGTTTGTTCTATAGATGTTAAAAGAAAAGGAGAACAACTTTGTGTTTATGATAGGGGAAATTTACTTGAAAAAAATCCTTTAGAACTTGCTTTAGAATATGAAAAAAAAGGTGCTGGAGAGCTTCTTTTAACTTCTGTGGATTTTGAGGGAAAAGCAAAGGGTTATGATTTAGAACTTTTAAAGATCTTTCAAAATAAACTTAAAATTCCTCTTATTATCAATGGAGGACTGAGTAATCCAAGTGATGGAGTTAAGGCTTTAAACTTGGGTGCTGATGCTTTAGCAGGGGCTTATATTTTTCATTTTTCTAAGTACACCCCTAAAGATGTAAAAGAAGAATTAGCTAAGCAAGGTTTTGCAGTTAGGATTATCTAATACAATATAAAAAAAATCTCCATCTTCTCTTGTGATGATAAAATTATTATTCTTATAAAGTTTTAAAGCCTTTTCATTATCTTTAAAAACACAAGCTTTTAGGGTTTTTATCTTTAAAATTTCAAAGGCGTATTTTTTGATTTCATTCATTAAAATTTGTCCTACGCCTTTTAAATCAGGTTTTGCATAAAGCCCAAATTCACAAGTTTGATTTGTGATGTTATTAAAATAAATTACACCAAAGGCTTGATTTTCTTTAAAAAGTAAAAAATATTTTTTACTTCTACTTGTTTTTAACTGTTTTATAAAATTTAGATGTTCTTCGAATTTGATTGATTTATTTAACATGAATTGACCAATGTTTTCATCATTACGCCATTGCCAAATAAGCTTTAGTTCATCTAGATTTAGTGTGATAAAATCTTTGTAAATAATCATTTTATAGTTCTAATTAGCTTAAAAGCTTCAGCATTTTTTAAACCCACTCTTAAACCCTGATATTGTGCTTGAAGTTTGATACCCTCTAAGCTTCTTGGATGTGGAAATTTGCAAAGTTCTGATTGATAATAAGACATGGCTTTGATTTTATCTTCTAAAGTATCACTAATGTCAAAAAATACATTAGGACTAAAACTTGTAGGATAATTCCATTCTGTAGATGAAAGTACTTCAAAACTATAAATTTCTTTTACGCTTTCATTAGCTAAAGGACGAGTTGCGGTTAAAACAGCCTTGAAAGTAATTTGATGATCGATATTTAAATCTTTAGCATAATGGGTAAAGATAATATCAGGTTTAAGTATATTTTTGATTTTTTCTATGCTTTTAATGATATCAAGTAAGGGCACACTATCAAAACGATTATCGGGAAATTTTTCCCTAAAAAGCTCTTTAATACCTATGCTTTGATTGGCTTTTAAAGCTTCGTTTTCTAAAATTTCAAATTCTTTATGTTCGATTTCATTTTTATCGGCAACGCGACTTGTTTTGCCTTCTCCAAGTATCAAAGCATAAGCTTCATGACCTTCTTTAATAAATTTTGAAACTGTTCCAAAACAGCCCAAGACTTCATCATCGGGGTGTGCGGCTATGATTAGGATTTTTTTCATAAATTTTAAATTCTCCTTTGAGGTGATTTTTTTTATTTTTAACTTTTTTAAATTCAATCTTTAAATTTTTAAGCTCTAAAAAAGCTTTAGGATAACTTGGCGCATCAAGCATTCTTATAAAATCAAATATTTTTTCTAAATTTGGATTTTCCAAAGAATTTAAACAGCTTTGATTAGGGGTTCTTCTTTTAAAAAATATTGGCTTTCCATTTTGAGGAATGGGTTTTGGATTGTTTTTTAAAATATAAGGAATCATTTTGAAAAAAATAATTTTTGAAGCTTTTTGATAAATTTTTTGAGCGCTATGTTTGGAAATATCTAATTTACATTTAAGATAAATATCACCTGCATCTAAATCTTTACAGACTCTTAAAGCAGAAATTTTTGTTTTTTTAATATTTTGTAAAATTAAATTTTGCAAAGGAGAGCCACCTCTACCAAAAGGTAAATCACTCATGTGAAAAACTATACATTTATAATTTTGATAAATTTCATCAGGAATGATGAAAGACCAATGTGGAAAAAATATATATTTTGGATTGATTTTTTGTATATAGTTTAAATTTAAATCTTCTTTTTTGGTGATTAGGTAAAATTTTATATATGGAAATTGACTTTTAAGTTTTTTATAATTTTTAAAATTCCAAGTTTTTAAGCTTGCGATGATTATTTTCATGCTACAAGTCTTTTGAAAATAAGAATTTTAGCGTAAAGATTAAGCTCTACCCCCCCCCTAAGTTCTAAATAAAACATCTCTTCACCTTCATCATAAATATAAAAATTATTTTTTAAATATAAGTTTAAAGCCCTTTTATTTTGCTTAAAAACGTAAGCTTTTAGGGTTTTTATCTTTAAAATTTCAAAAGCGTATTTTATGATTTCATTTATTAAAATTTGTCCTACGCCTTTTAAATCAGGTTTTGCATAAAGTCCGAATTCGCAAGATTTAGTTGTGATATTGACAAAATCAATCACACCAATAATCTGTTCATCTTGAAAAACTAAAAAATATTTTTTACTAGAATCTTGATATAAGCTTTTTATAAATCTTAAATGTTCTTCAAAATCAATATATTTTGTTTTCATAAATTGACTGATGTCTGGGTGATTACGCCATTTAAAAATCAGCTCTATTTCTTGAGAATTGAGTTCTGTGAAATTTTTAAGTTTTATCAATGCCTATACTCCACTTCATAGCCTTTTTGAGCTAGCCAATTGGCTAGTTTTTCTTGATTTTTAGCAACACAGATGGCTTTAAAATTTGCTTTTAAAAGTAAGGCTTCATTGATTAAAGAACTTGCACTGATGATGAGTTTATTGCTTTCATTCATAAGCTTTGCTAGATTTTCATCTATAAAAAGTTTGATATTTTCATGATCTTTTATAAATTTTTCAAGTTTTGCAAGATTGGGATTTGACGAGCTTGTGGCGATAGCAATTTTTTTATTCCTAGGTAAATCAGAAGCAAGACTGATAGAAAGGTTTTTTATATCAGTTCCACCCATGCAAATGAAAAAATCATATTTTTTTTCTCTATTTTCTTTAGCTTCTTGGTAAAATTCTTCTCTGATTAAGGCATAAGAAAAACCACATCTTACTTCGCATTTAAAAGGCACCAAACCTTCATAATCACTTGCTTTTGAGTAAGCATTGACATTGAGTAAAATGTCACAATAATGAGGCTTTATCTCATCATCAAAGCTTAGAATTTTCACCCCTGTTTCAAGCTTGATTAGTTTTTCATCATCTACGCTGATGCCATAGTGATCAATGATAAGAAGTTTAAATTTTTTTTCTTTGATGAGATTGATAAGCTCGTAGATACTTTCGCTACTAAGCTCATAAACAGGATAAGGAATTTCATCGATCAAAGAGCCTTCTAAAGGCAAACAAGCAAAACTTACATCATCGTATTGTTTAGCTAAGACTAGATCGCGTTTAATGTGTCCAAAGCCTATTTGACTGGAGCTATCACTTCTAATAAGAACTTTCATGATTTACCTTATAAAGCATTTTTGCAAATTCTAAATCTTGCATGGTGTCTATATCGCAAACTAAATTTCTTGGTAATACGAATACACTAGAATGAGGTTTAAACATAAAATCTTCCTCAAGCCAAGCTTTACTTGTACCAAAATAAAAAGCTCCTGCATCATGATAAGCTTTTGTTAAGTCTTGTGAACGACTTTTATAGTGTTTTTCATCAAACATATAAACTTGATTGTTTTTATTTAAATAAAAAGCCCTTTGTATAGGATGCTCAAACTCAGTAGCAGCAAATAAAAACTTGCTTTGATTTTGGATAAATTTTTCATAGGCTTGTTTTAAAATGTCTTTGTTTAACAAAGGAGCAGTAGCATAAAGGCAACAGACATGATCATAAATTTGATTTTGGCTTTGTAAAATTTCTATGGCATTTTGTACTACAGCAGTGCTTGAAGCATAATCATCGCTTAAATTTTTATCACGCACAAATGGAGCTTTTGCGCCGTATTTTAGGGCTGCTTCTATGATTTCTTCATCATCGCTTGAAAGCACCACTTCATCAAAAATACCTGAATTTAAAGCATTTTCTATGCTATAAGCGATTAAAGGTTTACCTAGAAAATCAATGATATTTTTTCTAGGAATTCTTTTTGATCCACCACGAGCAGGGATGATACAAAGATTTTTCATAGTTAAGCCTTGTTTTTTGTGTTTTATTTTACTAAAATTTAAGTATAATTGTCTTTAAAATAAAATAAAAGGCTTAAAATTGCTCATAAACCAAACCTTTGAAATCGATTCTTGTGATGATGTAGAATTAAATATAAAAAGAACTAGCAAACTTGAATACCGCATCAGTTATGATGATGAAAAAGAGATTAAAGCTATAGTTTTTATAATAGGAGGTTATGGAGCCAATGCAAATATATATTTTTTAGACTCTTATAGAAATTATATTGCTAAAAATTTTGATGTTGTAGCAGTGCATGTTTTTTATCATTGTTTTTGCGCAAGAAAAAGTATTGATCAAAAGTATAATCCAAAGCTTATTCCTAATCAAGATGATTTAGAGCGTATCAATGGTATTTTAAAAAATATTAATTTAGGGCATTTGTTGGCTAATGAAGATAATTTTGAACAAATTATTCCTTTTATAGAGCAAAGAGCTGGAGAGATTAAACAAGCAGGTTTAGTTGATGAAAGCCAAAAAATAGAACTTTTTGCGATTTTGCCCCGCCTAATGGAGACTATCAAAACTATGGCATTATGGCAGCTATTGATCATATTAATGCTTTAAAAGATTTAGTTAAACGCTTTCCAAAATTTGCAGATTTACCAAAAATTTATGGGGGGGGGTCTTATGGAGGATACCTATCTTTACTCATAGCAAAAATAGCTCCTTGGTATGTGGATGGCGTGATTGATAATTCGGGTGTTTGCTTGCCATTTTTGGCGTGCATTTTAGGAAGAGAAATGAATCAATGTGAATTTTATTTCGAAGAAAGTGGTCATAGGCTTTATTGCTTTGTGTATAAATATTGGACTAGGAATATAAATTCTTTTTATTATTTTGGGGATGAAAATTATTTAATCAGAACAATTTTAAATTCAAATCATCTTAAAATTCAAGCAAATATTGATAGTGATATCGTTTTTTCGAGTTATCATAGTTTGCAAGATATAGGTGCGCCAGTGCAAAACAAAATAGAGCTTTATAAGTGTTATCAAGAGTTAGGATATGATGCTACTTTACATTTGATAAAAGATGAAAGTGATGTAGATGGTAGATTTATAAAAAGTTTAGAACATGGGCTTAGAATGACTGATAGAGCTTTATTTAGAAAAGAACTTCCTTTAATGCTTGAAAAATTGCAAGGAAGAAAATCTTTTATGCAAGAAAATTCCATCTCTTATCCTTGTGGAGATAAAATTTTTACTTTTAAAGATGTGGGAGATAAATTTGAATTAGAGATAATAAACTAAAATAAAGACAAAGGATATATAAAATGACAGCATATTTACATATAGGAACTACCAATACAGGAAATCAAGAAAAACAAGGTTTTTTGATGCAAAATGAAGAAAAGCTTTTGCAAAAAGGTTATATTTACCCAAAAAGTCTTAGAGTGGCAAATAGACACTGGGCTTTGGTGGATATGGTTTTAGAGTTGGTTCAAAAGGAAAATATTTTAAAAGAGAAAAGTGTTTTAAGTCATATCACAAATGAAAGACTTCTTAGAACTATAGAAAATTTTAAAAGTGAAAGTGCTTTACATAAAGATAAAAAATTTATTTTTTCAGCTGAGGGTATAGTTTGGGATTTTTCTACCAAAAAACATGTAGAAATTTTAGAAAAGATTATGAGAGAGTTAGGTTTTACTCAAATTTATATTATTGTATATTTTAGGGATACTTTGGGTTATTTAAACTCGCATTGTTCTCAAGATCATAAAAACAATATGGGGTATTATTCTGCTGATTTTGCCCCACAAGATCATCCTAGAAAATATATTTTTGACTATGAATGGATTTGTAAAACTCATGCTGAGGTATTTGGAGAAGAAAATTTGATAGTAAGACTTCTAAGAGAGGATTATATAGGAGGGACTTTACTTAAGGATTTTGTTTATCATTTAGGACTTGAATGGGATGAGAGTTTTATTTTAAAACAAACCAAAAATGAAAGTTTTAATCTTTTAGGAATGGAGCTTATGTCAAGATTAAACCAAAAAGATTTAAAGCAGGATAATCTTAATTCTTTGCTTTTTATGGCAAGAAGAAAATTTGAAGGCAGTAAAGAAAAAAGATTAAAATTTGCTGTGCAAAAAGATATTGCTAAGGCTTATGTGGATTATTTTGCTCCTTCACTTGAGTGGGTGAGAAAAAAGTATTTTCCACATAAAAATTCTCTTTTTACTCCTGTAAGTTGGGAAGAATATGAACAAAATTATACTTTAACTCATACACTAAGCAAAGACTGGGATGATGTGGCGGATTTTATAGCGCAAATTATTGTTTCTAAAAATGAAATCATCAGTTCTTTAAAAGAACAACTCGAACTTGCAAGGAAAGATTAGTCTTTCATTGCAATTTCAAGCATTTTTTTGATATTTTCAAAGCTTTCAAAATTTTCAGGTGTGATAAATTCTGCTTTTAAGGGTTTTTTATAAAATTTTTCTATTTCAGCAACCAAAGCCATGATATCGATACTATCGATAAAATCTTCACTTACTAGATTTTCCATACTTTCATTGATATCTGTTCTTTCTATATTGATAAAAAATTGTTTGATTTCTTGCATATTTTCTCCTTTGGTTTTTTGAAATTATAAAATATTTATTTAAACAAGTTCTTTTAAAACTTTCCTATCAATTTTACCATTTTGATTAAGCTTAAATTTGTTAATTTTAATAAAATTTTTTGGGATCATATAAGAAGGTAATTTATCTTTTAAAAAAGATTTAAAATCAAGCTCTTCTTTGCTTTCATAAAAACAAATAATATCTTCTTTAAAAATACAAGCGCTGTTTTTTACACTTGCATGAGAATTTATCACGCTTTCTATTTCTCCAAGCTCTATCCTATGTCCCATATATTTGATCTGATTATCTGCTCTTCCATAGCACAAAAGCTCTCCAAATTCATTATAAGAAACAATATCTCCTGTTTTATAGAGTAAATCTAAATAATTATCATGCAAAGGATTTTGTATAAAAGCTTGTTTGGTTTTTTCTTTGTCATTATAATACCCTAAAGACAAAGAAGTTCCACGCACG
>NZ_MJYF01000048.1:0-2961 GCF_001763175.1 Campylobacter sp. BCW_4332
ACATAATCAGGCTTTATGCCATGCTTAGCTAAAATAGGATAAGAAGAATCTGCACAAAAAATTGTAGCTTTATTAGCATACTTCTTTAATAAAGGTAATTGTTTGGTTAAACTTGGTCCTGTAGAAACAATGATAGCTGTATCACTTAAATTCTTTCTTTTAGAAAGTAATTCTGTATAACTAGGATGAGTGATCATTTGAGGAAGATTATAAACAAATTGCTCTATGCCTTGAAGAGCATCAAGAGGATCATTACCATGAGAAATAATAGAATCTTTAAAATACTGTACTAGCTTTTTATTTAACTCCAAAACATCTTCATGAAATCTTTCATAATAATTACTCATCAGTTCTAAAAAATAAATTCTAGAAAATTGAAAGAAAGGTTTGTTAGAACAAAAATCAGAAAAAAATTCTATATTTAAAGAACTAGTTTGCAAAATCATCAATCTTGAATTTTGTAATTCATTTGAAAAATCTAAGATATGAAACATCACCCAAATGATTTCTATATCTTTTTCAAAAACAACAATATGCTGATGATTTTTATTTTGCAATAAAGCTTTAAATAAAATTCCATTTCCAAAACCATAAAAATACAATACAGGATAAAGTAGGTATTTGTCATTATAGGTGTTTAACATAGTGTTTAATTCATCAATAACATTTCCATAAAGAAAAGTATTATCATTCGTATCTTTTAGATTGATATCAAGATTATCTTTACCTAAGATAAGTTCAAATTTACTAGACTTGATTTCTTTTAAACTTTCTTTTAAAAGAATATTACCTAAAGCTTCAATATTTTTGTTAAAGAGCTCTTTTTGGGTAGGGGTGAAGGTCATTGGAAATCCTAATTATTTTTTGACTATATCGTCAAAATTCCAATTTTCTAAACTTTTTTCTATGGTTTGGTTTTGAGTGTCAAGGTATCCTAAGCCTTGTATAAACCAATTGTGTTGTATTTTTAAAAAATCTATCAAATTTTCTTTTTGCTTGTTTGCATTTAAAACTTCAAATTTTAAAATTTCACATTCATTATGAAAATAAATTGCTTGAGTAAGTTCGTTAAAAAATTTGAGTTTTTTAAATTCTTTGAAAAGATTTAAGAGATTGTTTTTGATTTTTTCAAGAGTGTGAAAATCATCTTTGTTTTTTTCTAAAGTATATCTGAGTTTTTGAAGTTGAGTTTGAGCTTTTTTGATAAATTCTTTGGATTCTAAAATATTTTTTTGGAGATATTTTTTTGTTTTTTCTAATTTTTCTTTGGCTTGTTTTTTATCTAAAATTTTTGGAAAATCAAAAGGTTTGTTTAAATCCTTATCAAGTAAATTCTCACAAACCCAAAGAAAAGGTTTTTCTATAGTTCCTTCTATCCTTGCTCCACCTTCGGTGCAATTGTAAGTGTTGATATGAAGTTTTTCTTTTGTCCAAAAAATATCTTTTTCAAAGGCTTGACGAAATAAATTCCAAGTAAGTTGTGTTCTTACTTTGCCTTTTCCACCATAAGCCAAGGTATAGCTTTCCCCTCTGATTTCTTCACCCTGGTTACCATGAATGTGTTCTTTAGGATGAGAACTTCCATCTTCACTATAAGCAAGATCTTGTCCTATAAAAATGATATTTTCAAATCTTAAAGCCCCAGCTAATTCATAGATCATATTTGAAACGCTATGTCCTACTCCTAAATATCCGTATTCATCAAGTTTTAAGCTGGCTGCAAAATTTAAAGGGCGATGCACAAGCATATAAGTTCTTTGATCTTTTTCCAAAAAATCCAATACTTCTTTATGAACTACAGAAGCAAGTATGAAAAGTATGCCTTTGTTAAAATCGCCAAAATCATTATCAAAACATTTAGAAACTATATCATCACGCTCTAGCATGCAAACATAATCAGGCTTTATACCGTATTTTCCAAGGATAACATAAGCACTATCCGCACAAAAAATCGTAGCTTTATTAGCATACTTTTTTAATAAAGGTAATTGTTTGGTTAAACTTGGTCCTGTAGAAACAATGATAGCATTTTTAACTTTAGTCCTTCTTTCTTTAAGAAATTCTTGAAAAATTCCATGATTTAACATTTTAGGAAGATTATCTAAAGTATGCTTGATCCCTACTAAAGAATCATGTGGATCATTGCCTTTGTTTAAAACAATAAAGCGTATCATTTCCATGAGTTGGGTGTTTGTATTTTGTATTTGTGTATTTTGGAATTTTTGATAAAAATCACTATGGATAAAAAGATTAAAAATTTTTACACTTTTTTGAATGATTTCATAGCTAAAAAGTGTGCTAAGTTGTGGGGTATTTAGCGTTTGAGTGTGAAAAAGTATGAGTTTTTCATTTTTTAAGGCTTCGCTAAAGTCAAATAAATAAAAAGCAAGGGCTAAAATTTCTAAATCATCTTCAAAAACAATAATATGTCGATGATTTTTATTTTCACATAAACTTTTATAAAGCATTCCATTTCCAAAACCATAAAAAAACAAAACAGGATATTTTGCGTATTCACTTTGAAAAAGGCTAAGATTTTCTAAAAGCTCTTGATTGGGATTTTGATAAAGTAAGATTTCATCTTTTGCAAAATTGATTCCATTTTCATTTTGAATGAGTTTAAAAGTTATATTTTTAAGTGATCTTAATTTATAGGCTAAGATCTCATCAACTTCAAATAAAGCTTGAGTATTTTTTAAAAAAAGTTTTTCTTTCACCTTCTCACCCTTTCCATCCATTTATCTAATTTTCTTTCTTTAAGTTTTTCTTCTAAAGGAAGTATATTTTTTATCAAAGCACTTTCTTGTGCTTTGATATGTCCATAAACTAATTCCATAAATTCTAAATGTTCTTTTATCCAAAGAATACTTTTATTAAAAGCATCTTCTTTGGTTTTAGGATTTAAAACATAAATTCTAGCAAGATTAAGTTCAAATTGTGTCAGTAAAGGACCTAAAATTT
>NZ_MJYF01000049.1:0-13107 GCF_001763175.1 Campylobacter sp. BCW_4332
ACATAATCAGGCTTTATGCCATGCTTAGCTAAAATAGGATAAGAAGAATCTGCACAAAAAATTGTAGCTTTATTAGCATACTTCTTTAATAAAGGTAATTGTTTGGTTAAACTTGGTCCTGTAGAAACAATGATAGCTGTATCACTTAAATTCTTTCTTTTAGAAAGTAATTCTGTATAACTAGGATGAGTGATCATTTGAGGAAGATTATAAACAAATTGCTCTATGCCTTGAAGAGCATCAAGAGGATCATTACCATGAGAAATAATAGAATCTTTAAAATACTGTACTAGCTTTTTATTTAACTCCAAAACATCTTCATGAAATCTTTCATAATAATTACTCATCAGTTCTAAAAAATAAATTCTAGAAAATTGAAAGAAAGGTTTGTTAGAACAAAAATCAGAAAAAAATTCTATATTTAAAGAACTAGTTTGCAAAATCATCAATCTTGAATTTTGTAATTCATTTGAAAAATCTAAGATATGAAACATCACCCAAATGATTTCTATATCTTTTTCAAAAACAACAATATGCTGATGATTTTTATTTTGCAATAAAGCTTTAAATAAAATTCCATTTCCAAAACCATAAAAATACAATACAGGATAAAGTAGGTATTTGTCATTATAGGTGTTTAACATAGTGTTTAATTCATCAATAACATTTCCATAAAGAAAAGTATTATCATTCGTATCTTTTAGATTGATATCAAGATTATCTTTACCTAAGATAAGTTCAAATTTACTAGACTTGATTTCTTTTAAACTTTCTTTTAAAAGAATATTACCTAAAGCTTCAATATTTTTGTTAAAGAGCTCTTTTTGGGTAGGGGTGAAGGTCATCATAAACCCCATCCATCATCTACTACTAAGGTTTGTCCTGTGATAAATTTACTCTCATCACTAAGCAAAAATACCAAAGTTCCACATACATCATCTGCATCTAGCATACCCTTACTCGCACAACAATTTCTATAAGCTTTTAAAAAAAGTTCGTTTTGATTATCTAAAATTCCCCCACTTGCTAGGGTATTAACGCGTATGTTTTGATTAAAAAGCTCTTTAGCTAGCCAAGAGCCCATGTGGTTAACCCCTGCTTTTATCACGCTATATTCTAAAGAGCTTTGCATAGAAGTGCCTTCATAGTTTTCAAATTTTGGCGCATAAACTCCCATGATGGAGCTAAGATTGATGATATTGCCATGGCCTTGTTTTTTAAAAAAATTCACAAATTCTTGAGCTGCCAGCATAAAACCTGCTAAATGTAAATTTAAACTTTCACAAATTTGTTCGTATTTGAGTCCATAATAAGGCGTTTTACCCCAATCTTTGCCAAAAGGATAGCTTGAATTGACAAAAGCATCGATTTTACCGTATCTTGCATGACTTTTTTCAAGGGCAGTTTGCAAACTTTCTTGCTTGGTGATGTCAAGTTCTAAGCTTAAAAGTTTTGTTTTAAAATTTGTTTCTAAATTTTCTCGCAGTTCTTTTAAGCGTTCTTTGTTAATATCTGCAAGTATGACTGTGCCTTTATTAAGAAGTATTTTTTTGCAAAGCGCTTTACCTATACGCCCACAAGCTCCTGCTACAAAGATGATTTTATTTTCAAGCATTAAAAATCCTTTGGTGATAAATTTTTTAAAGAGATTAAAAACTCTACGATTTTAAAATCAAGTTCACTATCTACATCAAAAGCCGTGCTTTCATCCATTACAAAAAGCCCTGTGTTTTTGCCAAAAACACTATCATTTTCTAAAAGATAATCCCTTTTAAAAATATAAATACTAGCGTTCATATCGTAGCATTTTGGGGCACTTTGGCGGGTGGTGAAATTTCCTTCTTTGGATTTTACTACCTTGTTATTTTGCATTTCTATGAGATTAAAATAAGGATTGCGTCTAGCTGGAACTGCGGTGATGAGATTGGAATTATCATTTTTAACAAAACTTTCATAAGCTTTTTTTATATCAAGGCTTGAGCGTAGTGGAGCTGAAGCATCTAAGTCTATGAGAGTTTCAAAACGCGTTTTAAAGTGCTCTTCACTTCTTAGCAAGGCATCACGCATGACAGGAAGTTTTGCAGCCCGATCATTGGCAAGATGGGCTTCTCTTTTAAAAAAAACTTCAGCATCGTATTTTTGGGCTACACTTGCGATTTCATCACTATCAGTACTTATGACTATGTGTTTAAAAAGCTTTGAATTTTGAGCTTGTATGATGCTATAAGCTATCATTTCAAGTTCGTTAATCTTTCTAATATTTTTGTTTTTAACGCCTTTACTTCCACCTCTAGCACAAATGGTGCATAAAATTTCAGCCATTTTTTTTCCTTACTTCATCGCAAAGTTCAAGTACTTTTAAAGCTTGCTTAAGATCGCAAAGTTCTTTGTCTTTTTCAAAGATTGCTTGATGTAAATTTTGAAGAGTTTTTATCGTATTGTTTTCAAAATTTAAGATTTTTTGACTTTGATCTTTGTGATAAATTTCGATTTTATTGTTTATTAAATCGGCTTTAAAGCTTTTTTCTAAAGTATGAATGGTAATTTCTCTTTTGTTAAATTTAGAAAAATAGTCTAATTCTATATGAATTTTAGCTTCTTGTGAATTTTTTAAAGCCAAAAAGGCAAAATCATCGCTTGTTATGTCAAGCTCTGAAATTTTAGCATTTTGGGAGTACTCAAGCTCTAAGTTTCCAAAAAGAAAAAAGGCTAGATCGATTTCATGAGAAAGATCGAGTAAAACCCCACCACCTAGCTCTTTTTTAGCGCTGTAATTTTGCCTATAGTCTAAAGCCCTCCAATGGGGCAAATAAGAATTACAAACCAAACTAGCAAAATAAATTTTTTCCTCTTTTAAAAGCTTTTTTAAAGCCACAATCACAGGATGAAAACGTAGTAAATACGCCACATAAATGTGATTTTTTGAGCTTGTGAAATTTTGCACCTTTTCAAATAAAGGTTTTTCTACGAGTATGATTTTATCTTTTACAAGCTCATTTAAAGTTTTTAAGGTGTTAAAATGCTCCGTAGTGATATTTGCAATGATAAAAAGATCAAATTCGTTTAAATCACATTCTTTTAAAGAGCGATAAATTGGAGTGTTTTTAAATTCTTCTTCTTTAGCACTTAAAGAAAGCAAACTTACTTCATAATTTAAATTTTTTAAGGCTAAAAAATGCTTTTTTCCTATGCTTCCAAAGCCTATGATTAAGATTTTCATTTAAAATCCTCATTGGCTTTTAAAAACTCATCTGGCCTTCCAATGTCGATCCAATAATCATTGATGATATAGGTATTTACTTTGCCTTTTTGTAGAGCGAGTTTGATGAGTTCGGGCATGTCTAGGTATTCATTTTTAGCAATGAAATTTAAAATTTCATTTTCAAGTACATAAATTCCTGCGCTTACTAGAAATTTTTGAGTGGGTTTTTCTTCTATATTTTCTATAAAACCTTGCTTTTGAGTGATAACTCCATAAGGAATTTGTTGCTCAAACTCACGCACACAAACGCTCATTAAAGCTTTTGATTTTTTATGCGCTTTTAAAAGATCATTAAAATCAAGCTCGGTTAAAATGTCTGCATTCATAACGATAAAACTTTCTTTAAATTCTTGTTTTATAAGGCTTAAAGCCCCTGCTGTACCTAGTTTTTTGCGCTCTTTAATATAAGAAATTTTAACCCCAAATTTTTGCCCTTTTTGAAAATAATCCTCTATGATTTGTTTTTTATAATTCACACAAAAGATAAAATTTTCAAAATTTTGATTTTTAAGTCTTTGGACTATGCTTTCTAAAATAGGCTTTTTGCCTACTTTTAACATAGGTTTTGGAGTATCTTTAGTTAATTCTTTTAAGCGAGAGCCTAAGCCTCCAGCCATGATGATAATGGAGTTTAGATTGGCTTTTAAAAGCGATGAGATAGATTTTATAGAAAGGATTTGCTCCTTTTCATCTAAAACAGGAAAATCATAAATATCGGTTTTAGCAGAAAGTTTTAAAAGCTCTTCTTTGCTTGTGTTTTCTTTTATGGTGATGGGATTTTTAGTGTAAATATCCTTGATACTATCTTTTAAAGTTTTGCCACCAATTAAAGCTTTTCTGATGTTTGAATCACTAATGACTCCTAAAAATTTATCTTTTTCATCAACTATAATGCCTAGTCTAACGCGTTCTTGCCCGACTATTTTTAAAGCTTCTTTTATGCTAGAATCAGGGGTGAGTTTGAGTTTGTTTATATCCATTACAATCTTTCTTTTAATAAAATAAAGCTTTCGGAGTATTTAAAATTAGCTGTACAACCACGAAAGGTGGCTAAAGCTTTTATATTTTCAATGCTTCTTGGAAAAGGTGCTTTGCTTAATTCACTTTTATAAATTTTCATTATTTGGCATTTTTTTTCAAAAAAATCACTAATATCTACAAAAACATTAGGTATAAAACTTTGATGTGTTAAAGCGGGTGCAAATTCGCTTTCGCTTAAGGTTTCCATCATTAAAATTTTTTCTATACTAGGATAGCGAAAACTTTTAGTGCATGAAAAAGCGGTTTGGAAAATAATTCTATGATCGCTATGCACATCGTAAGCAAAGGGTAAATAAAGAATATTGGGTTTAATTTTTTCAAAAATTTGTGAGAATAAAGAGACAAGATGGGCTTGGCTGTATTGATCTATTTTTGTCGTTTTAAGTCCTAGCCTATGTATGCTTGTAAAAGCATAGCTTTTAGAAATTTCTTGAAGTTCTTGCTCTCTTGTGTCAATTTGTTCTTTAGAGAATCCTTCATCTTCAAAAATATCTGTGCAAAAGATGCAATGAATTTCATCACCTTTTGCTTTATGCTTTAAAAGAGTTCCTCCAGCTCCTAAGGTTTCATCATCAGGATGAACTGCTATAACCAAAACTTTTTTATACAAAATTTATCCTTTAAAGTATTCTCCATTTTTAGGTAAAATATCAAAATTATGCTTGGTTAAAAGTATGGCTCCATCATAACTTTTAACTAAAATTCCTTTTTGATCGACTTTTAAAATTTTACCACATTCTAAATTATTTTGTGAATTTTTAACGATTTTAGCTTCGTAGATTTTATAAATTTTATTATTATATAAAACTTCAGCTCCTATATAAGGAGGTGCTAAAGCACGAATGAGATTATAAATGGCTAAACTATTCATCCTGAAATCGATTTTTCCATCTTTAAAATCTCTTTTTCTCCATGTATTTCCTTTTGTTTGTTTATAAGATAAGGCGTGTAAAATACTTTTAAAATCTTTATTTTTTAGACTTTTTTTATAAATTTTTAAAGTAAAATCTTCTATTTGCTTAAGGGCTTTTTGAGTGATTTTTTCATATAAGCTTTTAGCATTGTCTTTAGATGAAATTTTAATGCTTTTTTGACTTAAAATTCTACCTGCATCCGCTCCTTTATCCATAACAAAAAAGCTTGATCCAGTTTCTTTTAGGTTTAAAAATAAAGCCCATATTATAGGATGTCTTCCACGATTGTAAGGAAGTTTAGAAGGATGAAAACCTATGATGGGGTACGAGTTTAAAAGTTCTTTTTTAATCAAAGAGCTCCAGCCAAAACAATAAATAATATCAGGCTTAAGAGAATGGATAAATTTTAAACTTTGAGCATCGTTAATATCTTTTACATGAAGACAAGGAAGATTTTTTATGTCTTGTTTAAGATCGTAAAAATCACTATTAAAATCGGATTTTTCTTTGGTGGCTATGCCTACAACTTGTAAATTTTCATTTTGCAAACTCAAGAGTTTTTTTAATGCAAAATGTGAAAATTGAACACAACCTATGAAAAAAATTCTCATTTTTCAAACTCCGTAGAAAAATCAATATCAAAAAATTCTTTTTTCAAAATATTTTCAAGATTAAAATTTTTTAAAATTTCCTTTGTTTTTTTAGCGGCTCCTGCTTTTCCATAGGGATTTTCAGTATTTTTTAATTCTTTAATGAAATTTTTATCATTAAGTTTTTTAAAAGCTTCTTCTATGCTTTTAAAATTGGCTTCGCAGTCAATTACAGATTTTGCTTTAATGCGTCCTTTTTGTCTATCGCCTATATTAATGCTTGCTATTTTAAAGCTTGGAGCTTCACATAAAGCACTAGAAGAATTTCCAACAACTGCATTTATAAATTGCATGGAGCTAAGATAGTTTAAAGCACCCATAGAAACAAAAGCTATGCAATTTTTATGACAAGAGCAAAAATCGTCTATCATTTCATTGATAATGCGTCCATTGGTATCTGCATTTGACTTGGTAAAAATAAGTCCTAAATTTTCTTTTTTGTATTCAAGATCTAAAACTTTTAACAAATCTTGAAATTGCTTTTGAGAGCTTTGGTATTCTAAGGTAACAGGATGAAAAGTGATAAGAAAATTTCTTTTTTCAAAGGTGAAATTCAATGCTTTTTGAAGTTCATCTTTGCTTAAAAGCTTTAAATTAGCAATATTATCAAGCCCAAATCCACCTACATTAAAAACACGCAAAGGGGATTCTCCAAGTTGAATGACGCGTTTTTGGTATTCTTTTGTAGCTACAAAATGCAAATGCGACATTTTGGTAATGCTATGGCGTATGGCTTCATCGATCAAGCCCCAAGTTGCTTCTCCGCCATGTAAATGTGCTACAGGGATTTTACAAATCATGGCACTGGCTACGCAAGAAAAAATTTCATACCTATCTCCTAAAACCACTATAATATCAGGCTTTAATTCGTTTAATGCTTCAGCAAAAGAAATTTGAGTTAAACCCATACTTTTGCAAATTCCAATTTCGCTATCACTACTTAAAAGCATTTCTACTTTTTTAGTTATTTTAAATTCTTTTTCTATTTCTTTATAAGTGAGTCCAAACTCAGGACTTAAATGTGCTCCTGTAGCGATGATCTGAAGGCTTAGATCTTTATCATTTTGAATTTCATGGCATAAATTTCTTAAAAGATACCATTCAGCCCTTGTTGCACTGACTATACAAATTTTTCTTTTACTCATGGATAAGCTCATCTTCTTTGTAGTTTTTAGTAGCAATCTTACCCAAAAACTCTTCATATCTCATAGCACTTATACCATTTGCGGGGCGTTTGGTGGTAAGATTTTCTTCGCTAAAAATTTCTCCTTTTTTGATGTCTTTTTTGGCCACTAAACTTTTTCTTACTATGTTGATATTTTTTTGTTCGCTTTTGCTTGCTTTTTTTATGCCATCACCCATTGCCTTTTGTACTTGTCTTATTTGAGTGCAAAGCATTTTAAGTTCATGGGGTTCTAGGCTTGCTTTATGATCAGGCCCTGACATATTTTTATCTAGAGTAAAATGCTTTTCTATCACACAAGCTCCTAAGGCAACCGCAGCTAGGGAGATGTGTATGCCTTGAGTGTGATCAGAATAACCCACATCAAGCTTAAAAGCATCTTTTAAGCTTTGCATGGCTTTAAGATTGACCTCGTCAAAAGGGGCAGGGTATTCTGTAGTGCAGTGTAAAAGAGTGATATTTTGGCGTTTAGTACCGTTTTTGCAAAGTACATTTAAAGCTTGTTCTATCTCGCCTAAATTTGCCATGCCCGTTGAAAGTATGATTTTTTTATTAAGCTTTGCAATTTTTTTAAGATAGGGTAGATTAGTGATTTCTCCGCTTGGAATTTTAAAGATTTTTAAACCTAACTCATCTAAAAGATCTACGCTTTCAAGATCAAAAGGAGTAGAAAGAAAGGCAATATTGCATTTTTTTGCGTGTAAGATAAGCTCTTTATGAGCTTTAAGATCGAGTTCGAGTTTTTGCACCATTTGAAGCTGACTTTCATCACTAGCTGTCGTTTTAAGCTGATAGGGTGCTTTTTTAGCCTTTGTGCTGATACAGTTTTTGGCTTTAAAACTTTGAAATTTAACAAAATCAGCCCCTGAGTTAGCTGCGATTTCTATTAACTTTTTAGCTAAATTTAAATCGCCATTGTGATTGACTCCTGCTTCTGCGATGATTAAAGTTTTTTTCATGTTTGTTACCTAAATTTAGTATGCTTTATAGTGTTTAAAAGCAAGAGTCGTTCCAAATTATTTTAAAGGATTTTTTAGCTTAAATTCTCCAAAATCATTTTTATAAAATAAATCCATATTATAGTGTTTTTCTACTATTTTCCAAAATGTAGTTTTACTAATACCTATAAAGTTGCAAAAATCTTCAACACATTTATTGTCAAGTTTATGATCTCTTTTTTGTACAAGTTCAATAGCTTCTTTTCTGCTTAAAAGTCCATAACGCACGAAACGAGCCGCGTAATCACTTGCCATAGCATGACCAAATTTAGGATATTTCATCCAAGCATGTAGAGTATAGCCTATACTATCAACTTGATCAAAATTTTCTATAGCATGAGTTCTATTCCATTCGCCTTCTAGAACGTTAAAACCACGACTTTTAGCAAAAATATAATTGCTATAAGAATTCCATTTTATAAAATAACTTAGATAAATAGGATCAAGTTTATCGAGCTTATCTTTGCTTGGATTGAAAAAGAGTTGTAAATTTTCTTCTTTAATTTCATCATCTATAAATTCATTTATATTCAAGTCACTAGCTACGCCATTTAGAAATATTTCTTTGGCACTAGGAGTTTCTTTAGCGTTGCTACCTCCATATTCAAAGCTAATATTTTCCCCATAAACTAACAAGGGGGTGTTAAATTTTAAAGCCATGGCAAAAGGATAGCTATACATGAGTCTTTCTATAAACCAAGTAGGTTTTCCATATTTTTCAAAGGTTTTTAGCATAACTTTTTTTTGAGTTTTGATGTCAGGTTTTAAGCTAATAATATGACAACCAAAAGTTTCACTTAAATTTTTAAGATTTTTCTTACCTGCTTCAGTCATAGTGAAATTATCTTCAACACTAAAAAGAATAGGATTCATTCCAAGTTTTTCTTTCATGATATGCACTTGAAAATGCGAATCTTTACCTCCACTCACAGCAATAGCGCAATCATATTCAAATTTTCCATTCATTCTGCGGTATTTATCGCATAAGGCTTCAAGCTCTTTAAATCTTGCTTTATAATCAATATTTTCTTTATTTTTATGATTGATACAAGCTGAACAGATATTTTTACCTTCTTTATCTTTTGTAAAATTAATACCAGGTCTAGTATTTGGCATCACGCAGTGATCACAATAAATCATTTCCACCCCTTCAATTTAATAAAAAGATTAGATTATATAAAATATTAAATTAATATTTACTTATTTTATAAAATATCACTTATTTTTGTTTTATTTTTTCTACCTAAAATTCCTTTTTCTAAGGCCTTTTTAAAGATTTTTGGATGGTAAAAATTTTCATCTTCTTCTTTTAAATTCTTACAAATTTTATCACAAAGTTCTATGCCTATAGTGTCGATAATATTTAACAAATTTCTTTTTTCATAAAGCAAATCATAAACTGTTTGACATTCTTTGAAATTGTAATTGTATTTTTCTATAATTTTAAAAAACGATGAAATTTCATTGAACAAAAGTAAATTTGCTAAAGCTCCTCGATTGCCTTTACTGCGAATGATATGAAATCCTAATTTTTTAAGATCTTTCAATGGGGTAAATCGTTCTAAATTAGAACCACAAAGTTCTATTAATTTGATATAAATAGGATTGAAAAAATGTATAAAATCGCAGTTTAAATCATCTATACCCAAAGAACTTGAATTTGAAAAAACTATATTATTATTGTCTCTAAGAATTTGTATGATTTCTTTTTTTAAATTTAAATCTTCATTTAAGCTTTCTATAGTCAAGCTATTTTTAAGATCTTCTATATGTTGGTAAATGTTTATTTTTCCGGCGTTAAAATTAGAAAAATCTATTTTTCTTTGTAGAAGTTTTATTTGTTTTTCAAATTCGTATATATTGGGCTTGCTTTTATTATAAACACCTATTTCATAACCCAATAAATAAAATAAAGCACTTATTTGCCTACCCATTAAACCAAAGCCTATGATATTAATTTCTTTCATTGTTTTTTCCTTGTTTTAATTATATTTTTATGAAAAATAAGTTGATTGGATGTGTAGTTTTTACTAATAATACTACCTGCGCTTACTATGCAGTTATCTTCTAAGTTTACGCAAGGCAACAGGCTAACTCTAGTAGCTAAAAAACAATTTTTTCCTATACTTGAATTTCCATTGAGTGTAGCATAAGGGCTTAAAATACTTCCTTCTCCTACCTTGCAATCATGAGCTATGCTTGAATAAATATTACAAAGCACAAAATCTCCTATATTTGAATTAGCATTAATGGTTACAAAAGGACACACTATAACCCCTTGTCCTATTTTAGCTTCTTTTGAAACAAAAGATTGAGGATGTATAAAAGTGATAAAATTACACGATTTTTTTGAAAGTTTTAAAAGGATTTTTTTTCTTAAATTGATTTGTCCTACACCTAAGGCAAAAGATGCTTTTTGAATCAATTTTTTATCGAAATTATCTTCATTACCTAGATATTTTAAGTCAAAAAAATTATTTTCTTGTATATCGATATAGCCTATAATTTCGTAATTTGCATCTTTTAAATAAGAATAAAGCTCTCTAGCAAAGCCACCCGCTCCTATAATGATGACATTTTTCACGCACTTCTCCTAAAAGAAGAAGTTAAATTTTTAAATCCCCCCCCCCTCCGCTACTCTCATATTTTTTCTTATTAAAATTTTTTTAATGCTTTGAATTAAATTTTGCAATGCATCATTCCTTTTTATTTGCTATTCTAACGCTACTAGGTAAATTAACCAAGCGTTTTTCTAATTTTTTAGTGTTTATAAGCTCATCGCTTTGACAGTTTTGAAAAGCTTTTAAACTTGGTAAGCTTTTCCATACAGGACGGACGAAAATATTATTTTTCAAGCATTCTTCTAAAAAGATATTTCTTAAATTCTCATCCTTAAAAAGCAAGGTATTGAGCCAAAAATTGCTTTTTTCATTGCTTTTTTCATCGATAAATTTACATTTATCGTGATTTTTAAAAAAATCCTTGTAAATTTTAGCAAGTTCTCTTTTATTTTCTAAAAAAAGTTCCAAATTTTCAAGTCCTGCAAGTAGGATCGCTGCGTTTATATTGCAAAGGCGGTAATTATAAGCTATCCTATCATGATCGTATTCGTAAGGATGGGGGATTTTAGCTGTAGTGCTAAGGTGTCTTGCAAGCTTGGCTAAATTTTCATCTTCGCTTAATATCGCTCCACCGCATCCGCCTGTGATGATTTTATTGCCATTAAAGCTTAAAATTCCACACTTTCCAAAAGTGCCTAAGGCTTTGTTTTCATAAGTGCTTCCTAAGGCTTCTGCAGCATCTTCGATTAAAAGGATATGGTATTTTTCACAAAGCTCTTTAATGGCTTTTATATGAGCGCTTAAACCAAAGGTGTGCATGATAACACAAGCTTTGATGGGTTTGTGTGTGGTTTTGTTATAGCTAAAACCATTTTTTTGATAAGTTTGATTTTCTAAAAAATGCTCTAAAGCCTTAGGACTTAAACTTAGAGTGTTTTCATCTATATCTAAAAAAACGGGCTTTGCACCTGTATAAGCGATAGCGTTGGCCGTGGCGACAAAGCTTATGCTTTGAGTGATGACTTCGCAGTTTTCATCGATACCATTAGCTAGTAAAGCGATATGAAGGGCTGCTGTACCTGTATTTGTAGCGATGACAAAGCGTGCTTTGGTTTTTTCTTTTAAAGCTTCTTCAAAACGCGTTACAAATTCTCCCACGCTTGAAACAAAGCCACTGTCAATACACTCTAAGAGATATTTTTTCTCATTGCCTATAAAGCAAGGCTCATGTAGGGCGATATTTTCTTTATTAAAAAGACTTTTTATAAAAGAAATTTCTTTTTCAAACATTATAAAGCTCACTTTTATAATTTTCTAAATTTTCTTTAAAATACTCTATGCTTTGTCTTAAACCTTCTTCTAAGCTTATTTTGCTTTGCCAATTTGTAGCTTTTTTAAATTTGTTTGCATCGCAACAAAGTCTAAAAACTTCGCTATTTTTAGGACGCAATCTTTGTTCATCTTGGATGATTTTTACCTTAGAATCTAAAATTTTTTGTATGAGATCAAGTACTTCTTGCATGGAGTATTCCACTCCTGAGCCTATATTATAAACTTCTCCAAAATGTTTTAAATTTAAAAGAGAGATAAAACCCTCGCAAGTATCTAGCACAAAATTTAAATCCCTTTTAGGGCTTAAATCTCCTAGTTTGATTTCCTTTGCTCCGCTTAAAATTTGCGTGATGATGGTAGGTATGATGGCTCTTGCGCTTTGTCTTGGCCCATAGGTGTTAAAAGGGCGTGCGATATTGACATTTAAATTAAAAGAATTATAATAACTCAGCGCCATCATATCTGCAGCGATTTTGCTTGCAGAATAAGGGCTTTGAGGTTGCAAAGGGTGTTTTTCATCGATAGGCACATAAAAGGCCGTGCCATAAACTTCGCTTGTTGAGGTGTGGATAAAATGCGAAATTTCGTTTTTTTTAGCTGCTTCGAGCATATTTAAAGTGCCATTGACATTGGTATCCACATAACTTTGTGGGGCTGCGTAGGAGTAGGGGATGGCGATTAAGGCACCAAGATGAAAGATCGCATCTATGTTTTTGGTGATTTTTTCGCAAAAAAAACTGTCTCTTAAATCTCCACTTATAACTTCCATGTCTTTTAAAAAAGGACTTTTTTCTAAATGTCCCCAAAAATTAAAAGAATTATACTGACTTAAAGCTCTGACTTTAAAACCTTTTTTGACCAAACTTTCGCAAAGATGGGAACCTATAAAACCATCAGCGCCTGTAACTAAGATATTTTTCACCTTCTCACCCTTTCCATCCATTTATCTAATTTTCTTTCTTTAAGTTTTTCTTCTAAAGGAAGTATATTTTTTATCAAAGCACTTTCTTGTGCTTTGATATGTCCATAAACTAATTCCATAAATTCTAAATGTTCTTTTATCCAAAGAATACTTTTATTAAAAGCATCTTCTTTGGTTTTAGGATTTAAAACATAAATTCTAGCAAGATTAAGTTCAAATTGTGTCAGTAAAGGACCTAAAATTT